>JBHLPJ010000126.1:0-4042 GCA_048939565.1 Promethearchaeota archaeon | reverse complement strand
TGGACAGTTATTAGATCAAGCTGTGCCGCAGCAAATTGATTTACCTGATCTGTAATAGTAGACCCTATTGTGGACATCGTTGTCATCAAAGTTACTCCAATAGCGACCCCGATTATCGATAGGATAGCTATGCTCTTTCTTCTGAAAGCGTTTTTAACCGCAAATCTAAACATGATCTCATTATCCTCCCAAATTCTTCATTTACCCAATCTTTTGGTTGTTGCCTCGATTCTTTTGGCAATGCTGTCCAGCAGATCTTTGACTTCTTCTGACGTTTTGTTGGTAGGATTTTCAATCATTGCATTTCTAAGATGAAACATTGATTTCAAGAGGCGCCCGAACGATTTTCTGACTTCTGCTCTTTTCTCCGGGTCGATATCAGATTCAAAATGATTGAATAAGAAGGGGCCTAGGAATAGGGGGGGTTTTTTCCTATCCCCTTCTCTCATTTTTTCTTGTCCTTCGAGGAATTGTTTGCCTTGCTTTGTTATTTGATAGTGTTTTTTTCCGCTTTTATCTATTGGTAATTCAATTATGTAGCCGCGATCTTGAAGTAAGGAAAGTAGAGGATAGACCGACCCTGGGCTTGGTTTCCACCGTCCCTCTGTCTCCTCTTCGATTGTCTCCATTATTTCCGAACCAGAAAGAGGTTTTGTAGCAAGCAGTTTAAGCATGTAGTACCTGAGAAAGCCCTTTGGAACTGTTGCCATATGCCTTCGCCAAAATGGGAAAGGTGATGGTAATCCCATTCTTTCATCACTCCATATCACATTCGATATCAGTGTTGATATCAAATGTGACATATATAAATCTTTTGATAAATTAAGCAGAAGGTGTCATCCCTCTGCGTCTCGAAGGGGGACTTCTGGAGATAGAATTAAATGCAGCAGCGTTATTGAGATGGGTATATGCTTCCACTAGCTATAGGCTTGGGAGAGAAGGTTGCAGGATTTTTGAGATACCTAGATTGGATGGGTTAAGGAGTCTGAAAAGGCATGTCTGCAGATGAATACTGGAAGAGAGGAAATTCATTCTTTGAACAGGAGAGATATCAGGAAGCGATGAAAGAGTACGAGAAGGCGCTGAGAATAGATCCAAATAATGGATTTGCCAGAAAGAGCCTGGAGACCGCGCTTGCAAAGTACCCACAATATCATGAGGAAAAGAAGGAGAAAGGAACAGAGATGGCTGACGAGGTACCAAAGAAACCTGCCAAGGACGTATCACCGGTTAGTGGTGAGTAAAAAATATATTGTGCAGAATGCAACGAGCCAATAAGGATCTATCTGCCTCATGAGGTTATTGCAGGCAAGGCACAGTATCAGTCATCAAAAAATGCCCCAAGTGCGGAGCCAGAATATCGATTGCGGTGTTGAAACTGCATGATGGAAGTTTGTCATGGCAGATAGGTCCGAGCATGTGATTCTCTTTATCCATCCTGTGTGTTACCAGGCTCCATACTTTCTTAGAACCCTCAACGCGCCGATGGTATTAGTAGCTATGTATTTGTCATCGTCTTCTGATGGCCAAGCTCCATCTTCTCTCTGCAACTCACCCAGCATCTTCACACACTTTTGAATCAAAGGATTCTTCTTTGTAAGCCCGGCCACGTGAAAACACTCCAGGCACCAAACAAAATCTGAGGCTCCATCCTCTATTCGGTCGATGTTTTGGCCCATGACTTCTACTGCTTTCTTCACAATCTCAGAATCGATTCCTTCTAGTTGTCCGAAAACCCCTATTGCTATCCAAGTAGAATGTAAAAAGCCTGCAAATCTCCCTTCTTCATTTCGATTTTTGAGGAGAAATCTTGTGGCCTTTCTTATAGCTTTTGATTCTTTGTAACCAAGTTGGATTAGAAGGTTTGAGATGTTTGCTGTCAACCACATCTTGGTTTTTAAGTCTCCAGGAGTGTTCCAAAATGGTGGATTATACTGATTAATTATCTTGTTTTCATCCCAACTGCCATTTTCACCCTGTACATCCAGAAGATATTTTACGGTTCTTTTACAGACATCTGATTCTCCTAATTCCAACTCGATCATAAGATCAAGATTCAAGGCAGTGGAGTTGATGCTGCTTAAATTGCTCTTTTTGTCTTCATAGGGGAATCCCCCATCATCATTTTGAAGCTCCCTTAGATATCTCAATGGAAATTCTTTGTTTTTCTCTTTGCCAAGCAGATACATTAGCCGATATCTTTCCAGGTTGGTCCCATTTTGTTTAATAAAGGACATTGCCTTTTGAACATCCAACCTTCTACACCCCCCTAATATTGGACGACGACCAGTCAAAGGTCTTTTATTGATTTTCTATTATATATTATCTGCGAAGCAACACAGATGGTGCGAAAATCATGCAAGATGAGCTTGAAAAAAAGGGAAAGTTGTTGAAACTTGCAGGTGATTTGCTTAACTCAATCGTTAGAGGTCTGGATCAGGTCGATTTTGAGGCTAGAAAGAGAATAATGGAATTGTGTGGTCAAACCTGCGCAAAAGAGATTTTCTGTGGTGGGGGATTTGATATTGCAAAAAGGATAGCTGAGGAGGAAGATGATGAGGAAAGAATCCTAGAGAGGCTCAACAAGGAAATCCTTTGGTGCGGCGTCTGGACAAGAGAGGGCGATAATATTCAATCTATTTGTACCGAGTGTGGCTGTCCACTTGTGAAGAATAGAGTAGTTGATCTCACAGGAACATTCTGTTACTGTTCAAGAGGGTGGGTGAAAAAGGTTTTTGAAACTCTGTTTAAAAGACCCGTAGATGTCAAACTAGAGAAGTCCATAGGCAAGGGAGACAAGATATGCAAATTCGTGGTTTATGCATAAATCCTGGGCAAAGAGTTGGAAGAATCTTGTCTTATGGTGTTTTAGCAATTGGAAAAACTAATTGGGGTACATGTTCCGAATTGATTTTCTTATGGATGTCTTTAAAGGAGTACTATTTCCCTTCCACCAGCTTCCTCAATGCCACTTTTAGGCAATATCTGGAAAAAATTAGCATGGCCTGATGTTCCTTGACTGATTTTTGTAATGCCTCTAAGTGGTTGAAGGCTTTCAGAAATTTGCTCTTGAGTTTATCGTCATCCAGTTTCTCGATGTATCTTTTTATCTCGCTGTTAGATAGCATTTGACTGATCGCCCTCATATGCTACTTTGTTGCTCTTTCTGTTGCTTCATATTCCTTTGCAACTTTTCTGATGAATTCGCTGAAGAAGCCTAACATGCCTCTATCCTTAAAATCTTCTCTCGGCAGTGTTACCAATAGAGTTTCGATTTCTCTTAGTAATTCCAACACCTTTCTCAATCTTGTTGCAATGCCTATTACCTTGTACCTGATTTCTTCCATTTCTATCACAATACCAAGTATTGATTCGGATTGTGATTTCTTCCACGATAATACAAACTTGTTGCAAACATCATTGCAAAAACATATGTATTTGAAGCTATTAATGTCTTTATTGTTTTAAAAAAGCTTCCAAAATGGAAAGATCTTGGAAGGTTTGTTAACAGGCGAATTTCTTATATTATAGCCGCACTGAATATACGAAATATTATGAGCAGTTCTAATCATTTTCTCGGCATAGTAAAGAAGGGAGAAGATCCGTCAAAGGGGTTACAATTGCAGCTTCTGGTACCGGATTCCCAATCTGGCCATTTCAGAAAACTGACAAGTATTCAGATGCAAGAAGCACGTCCACCGGAAGCCGATGAACTCGATCTTGTCGAATACGAAGGAAAAGTCATTATGGTTAGCGGTCATGATGGAGGAAGGTGGATCTATTCAGCATCCATAGTTGATGTAGCTGGATCGATACTGACCGCTGTGGTAAATAGGCTATTTGAAAAAGGCCTATTCTCTCCAAAACCATAGATGTGGGCCCGAACTCTCTCAAGAAACCCTATCGCATTCCACGAGGAGGATATTTCTGGCTATTGCAACAAGTCCAAAATCTGCTCTTTGGTTGGCATTCCTTCGATTTTCTGTTTTCCGATTATTATCGTTGGAGTGTTATTTACTCCGCTCCGCCTTGCCTTGAGTCT
>JBHLPJ010000125.1:0-4052 GCA_048939565.1 Promethearchaeota archaeon | reverse complement strand
AAAATCGAGATTTTTGCTATTTGTGTCATTGCAGATAAACATTGAAACTTACTAATTATGTAAACATAGCTTAGTCAGACTATTGTTTAGAGGGGGCAATTCAAAAGCAAAATAAAGGGTAATGATAATAAATCTCAGCTATCTTGAGGTAATCAACGATGAAGGTAGCCTGTTATAGTACAGTAACTTGGGAGTTAAGGCACGGTAAAATCCATCAGCCGACTGCTCGTTGGACAATCTTGAACAGTTATTTTGAAAAGATGGGAGCAGAAATTGAAAGTGTGAATATAATACCTTCACGTCTACTCGGATATTATGCAGGCTACGGGTTATCTATCCTAAAAAACATAAACAAGTCGATAAGACGGCGGAAGGATGTGGATATAATCTTATCTTACTTCCCATACATGGCACCAATAGGTTACCTGGCTAGTAGCTTCGGAGGAATGCCTTGGGTTGCAGATTGGGGAGACGCACTAATAGGCAGCCCTGTATTTGAGTATTTCAGAAGACATCAGAAATTGAAGCACCTCACAGTTCGTTTTCTTGAGAAAACGATCTTGAAAAGAGCTGAAAGAGTTGTTACAAATTTCGTAGCACTAAGACAACAACTACTTATGGAAGGATTTAGAGAAGACAAAGTTATCGCAATTTCCGATGGTGTAGATAATAAACTATTCACTCCTCCTTCCCCTCGTCATGCGGAAGATATCTGTAGACTGAAGGAAGAGCTCGGCATTAAAGGGAAAATAATTTTTTATCACGGTAAAATAGCAAGAATGTACAATTTGACTCGTCTCATTAATGCATTAAAGGTAGCTTCCAAAAAGATTCCTGACCTACATCTACTCCTGGTTGGTGATGGTGACGATGTCAGTCGCGTAAGATGGCTGACAAAGAAACTCAATATTGAAAAGCAAGTTTCTATTACCGGAGCGCTACCTCACAAAGAGATGCCTCGTTATGTTAGGCTGGCTGATGTCTGCATTCTACCTTTTAGAGGAGGCGCACTAAAAATTTGGGAATGGTGTGCCTGCGGCAAACCGGTAATTGGTTTCAAAGGGCATCTAGAAATGGAAGGATTCATTCACAATGAAAATGCATATTTGGTCAATTCTCCTAAGCAGATTCCCTCTGCAATTGTTCGGGTGCTCACCGACGAGGAACTAGAAAAACGGCTTAGAGAAGGGGCACTAAAAATAGCGATGGAACATGATTGGAAGAACCTATCGAAGAAGTACTTTGGAATTCTAGAAGATGCCGTTTCCTGCTGAAATCAAGCTTCCTTATCCTGGAGATAGTCGAGCTCCATTGCCTTATTTATCACAAGTTCAACTTCTTCTTCAACACTCATTGCGTCGGTCTCCACAACGACTTCTGGGCTATTTGGCTCTTCGTAGACACCGTCATAACCTGTTAGACCCTTGATTTCACCGCGCATAGCTTTTTTGTACAAACCTTTTGGATCACGTTGTATTCGCACATTTAGAGGGCACTTGAGATATACCTCGATAAACTGACCAAGTTTCTGCCGAGCAAATTCTCGAACCCGACGATAAGGAGATATTAGAGATATGATAGGTATAACCCCGTTCCTTGCTAATAGCTTGGCTATATGGATAACTATCCTGTTATGCATTTCTCTGGAATCTTTATTAAAACCAATGCTTGGATATAGAGTACGACGTACAAAATCCCCATCTAACACCTCTACTTTCTTGCCCATTTCTTTCAGTTTCTTCTCTAATGAGTGTGCTAAGACTGTCTTACCGACTCCGCTAGGTCCTGTTAACCATATGGCAAAGCTCATAATACGCTCTGTCCCCTAAACTTTCTTTCTACACCAAACAGCTTCAAAATGGTCGGAGCAAAGTCATATATTGTAAGCGAAACCCGTTTTGAAGCAATCATGCTTGGTGAATGCAAAGCAAAGACACCGTACCTTGAATGTGCTGCATCGTCAGGCCCTATATCATTTTCAGGCAAATAATTTGTGTCGTATCCTAATGTCCCTGCAGCACGCCACGAAAGATTATCAAGATATACTATCATATCTGGTTTATCACCAATAGCTTTGGGGTATGTGTTTTCAGGGTAATACACATTGGTATCCCATTTCTCACCATTGGGGCCTCTTATTTGTCTTATTCGCTCTGCCACCATATCTCTCATATTTTCATAATCACTTCGGTCTATTACGCCCTTAGGTTCACGTTCCTTTACATTAAGAAACACTCGTGAGTAGTGCCCCCCCCAAGCCCAGGCAATTGTTGAACTCCAATCCACATCAAGATCTTTTAGTCCTACTTGTATCTTATTTTTGATTAAATTTGCCTTCCTTGCCTTTAATAAATCCTCCTCAATAAGCCATTGATTAACGGCAAAAGCACCACTCATCCGTTTTATGCCATGATCGGAGACGATCACCACGACCGTATCTTCATCCAGAAGTCTAAGAAGGGAACCTATTTCCCTATCAAGTAGCTTATAGTAATCTCGAATCACGTTCTTGTATCTGCTGTTAGGAATATGTAAATGATGCATTTCGTCGAAATATCTCCAGAACGCGTGATGAATTCGATCAAGACCGATTTCTACGAATTCGAAATAGTTCCATTCCTTTTCTTGGATCAAATAACGAATTACTTCGAAATGTTGCTTTGTCATATCCAAAATTCCCTCCAATACTTCTCCCCGTTCCTCCTTTCTAAAGGTTACATCAAATATATATTCACCAATAAGCGACTCTATTTCTTGTTTTAGGCTTACAGGAAAAGTGTAATTCACAGACGTATCAGGTGTTATAAAACAACTAATAAGCCAACCATTAATTGGTTTCGGAGGATATGAAGGGGGTATTCCAATTAATACGGATTTCAGCCCCCTTTCTCCTAGATAGTCCCAGATTGCTTTCTCCTTTATCATTCTCCTATGCGCAATCCATATCCGATTATAGGTACCAGCTCTTCTGTGACGAAAGCCATAAAGTCCCAATTCTCCTGGCGTTTTTCCGGTAGCCATAACCATCCACGCGGGAATGGTTATCGCAGGTATGCAGCTTTCCATTGGACCATAGATTGATGCATTAAGAAGGTTTTTAACGTGAGGCATGTCATCCAGAAACCTATCAAATAGTAGCTCTGGAGAGGCAGAGTCGAGACCTATTACGAGTACCTTGTTCTTTTTCACATTAAACACAGCACCAGACTATTCTATAAAAGGCCTATCATAACTAAAGATTATCTTGGCAACTTCATGTCTTATCATTTCTTTAGGAGGTAATTCTTTTTGCTGCAACATCTTTCTTATCTTTGTTCCGCTCGGGCGAATTATTTCATCGCCTCTGTGCGGACATATCCGCGAACTTACATAACCGAGACACCTCTTACAGTAATGAAACTCTTTAAAGAAAATGGGAACAATCCCCAAATCTGAGAATTCGCTAAAGATTTCCTGAGCATCATACGGTCCATAATAACTGCCGACACCTGCATGATCTCTGCCAACAATAAAGTGGGTGCAGCCGAAGTTTTTTCGCACTATAGCGTGCAATATCGCCTCCCTTGGCCCAGCGTAACGCATTTCTGTCCTTAAAATAGCCAAAATAGCCTTATCTTTTAGATAATAGTGATTAATTAGCTCTTCATAAGCCCTCAGAATGACTTCATCCTTGAAATCGCCTGGCTTTTTCTTGCCAATTACAGGGTTTATGAATAACCCATCAACGAATGTTAGGGCCGTCTTTTGAACATACTCGTGACCCATGTGAGGAGCATTCCTTGTTTGAAATCCAACAACAGTCCTCCAACCCCTTTCCTTAAAAAGAACCCTGGTTTCTATCGGTCTCAAAGCGTAGTGTAGAAAAGGGTTATCCGTACTATTGATTAACTCGATCTCGCCTCCTATTAACGTATCGTTAGATTGCATAACCTTTGCAACTCCTGGATGGCTAGAATCAGTCGTTCCAAATACCTTCTTTGCATAATCCTCCTTGTCAGGCCAATACTGCCCGTCACTCATGGAATAAAGCCGCTTTGCAACCTTGTCCTGCC
>JBHLPJ010000124.1:0-4070 GCA_048939565.1 Promethearchaeota archaeon | reverse complement strand
AAAATAACTTTATGGTATGGTTCTGCAAAGCTAATGAGTGTAGCATTCGGTCCTCTGATGTCATATAATGTAATATGTAGGAATACGTTATAGGATAACTAGGGGGGCTTTCGAGATGAAACTCAGGTTTGTAACCATCGATACGGCCGGAAAACCAATCAATATTGGTGGGTGGGCGTTCCTTGAAGGTAGCTGCTATGGTTCAAGGCCAATGTATGAAGATGTGGGGATTCCTAATGCCACAGTTCTTGAATAACCTATGTCCATGACCCTTATTGTTTCTCTGGCTCTGCCCAGTTATGATCCCTTATCGAAAAACCGTTCTGATATTTCTTTCCCTTATGAAGACATGTTTGCATGTGGAGTTGGCAACTATGCGATTCTTAACCTTGTCGTCGTATAACACTTTTGGTACTGTCTAACGCGCTTAGTTTTTTAAGTAGAGGATGCATATCTTTTCTTGTCAAAAATTGTAGGTAATACATATTCCATTATAGGATAGCGTATTACAATGGAATATGACAGATTACGAGTATTGTGAGGGAAGTAAATGCGAGAACCATTTTTAGATAGAGTAAAAGATCTCGCTGAGGCTAGAGAAAAATACTATGGACTTCTGGGATGGGAGAGGCCTGCTTTTCCCGATGCCGAACTTCCTGATCCAAGAACCTATGTAGACAATAATGAGGAAGCCATTATTCAAATAGCCCAGGCTCTGAATGGTGAAAAAAGTCAGATCATTCTCATCTATGCCGATGCGGGCATTGGAAAATCTTGTTTTAGGCGTGAAATGGTAACGGAATTGGAAAAGGACTCTGAAATCAGGGAAAAATTTAAATTTATTGTTGTGGACGATCCTGGACGGTATACCGATCTTCAACTTTTACGCCTTGTGGGTGACGATCTAGGGATAGACTTCGGAAGCAAATGGAATAATCGGGAAGCCGTAGTCTCCATGATTCTTCAAGAGATTTATGAACTCTCGGCGACTAAGGGGATGCAAACTCTTGTCGTTGTAGATGAGGCTCAGAAACTTAGCATACCCAACCTTGATACGCTGAAGCAATTTAGCGATATTGAATATGGTGGACGAAAAGCCTGCAAGATAATCCTTCTGGCAACAAATGAAATCTTCCGACGCCTTTCCATCCCTACTATGGAACCCCTTGTTGATAGAATATTGATAAAATACCTGCTAAAAGGTTTTGACTTCAAAGAGACTGCAGAATTCGTAGCTAGGTGGATCGCTTTTGCGAAGGGTGAAGAATACAAAGAAATTAGTGGTACCACGATATATCCGTTCACGCCAGAAGCTATTGAGACCATCCACAGACTTAGCAAAGGGCATCCAAGGACTGTCAGGAAATTATGTGCTTTAAGTATCGATATTCGTATTGAAAGCCCGGGTGGCGATTTGTCGATCACGCCAGAGATTGTGGAAGCTGCCATGCAAAGACTAATATAGCACGTATTACATTATCCTAGTTTGTATTACGTTGTATTCCAACAGAGGATGGTGGAGGATAAATGGCAAAAAAGAAGGAAAGTCAGGACGTTTTTTCGTCCAGATTTAAGAGAGTTGATGGAGGAAAAGCGTCAGATATTGCCAGAAAATGGGATAGTATTGTAAAAGACCGAGGTAGCTCAAAGTCTCAATCTCCAAGGGAGTCAGAGTCTATTGGAGTCACCGAAACACCAGAAATGATCAAAATCTCAATCTGGATACCGAAACACATAAAGAAAGATGTTGATAGGGTTGTGGAAGCTCTCAGCGAAGACTTTATGGCAAAACCCTTTGCGAAACCTTCCGTCATCATACGTGAAGCCCTTGAAATTGGATATCCTGAAACCAAGAAACGCATCCTCGAGATGTTCGATAAAACATTATAAGCTAATTTACGGTGTGTCGGTGCTTCTTCTATTTAGATCTGAGGCTCCGAGTTATTACTAATATCTAATTACTATTTTTCGCTGATTCTATTCCTGGGGAAATATCGCCTTGTCCACAGACCTACCTTTACTAAGAGGAGCATTATAGGAACTTCCATAAGAGGACCTATAACTGTAGCTAGTGCTGCACCTGAGCCAATACCAAAAAGGGTTGTTGCTACAGCAATAGCAACCTCGAAGTGACTACTGGAGCCAATGAGTGCATTAGTTATTGAAGATTCATATTTCCAGTTGGCAAACCATGAAACTACATAGGTCAAAGAAACCATTATTGCATAACCGAGCAGTAATGGTGCGGCAATCAAGCCCACGGTCAAAGGCTGATTAATGATGGTCTCTCCTTCCAATGAGAACATAACGATCAATGTAGTTAGTAAGGCAATGATCGATATTTTTCCCCAGACAGGCACATATTTTTCATCAAACCATTCTTGACCCTTACGTTTGATGACTGCCCAACGTGAAATCGATCCACTCGCTACTGGAAGCGCTATAAAGAGCAGGACACTCAGGGCAATTAAATCCCATGGCACAGGAATAGCACTCACACCTAAATAGAAAGCTGCCAATGGAGCATACAGGATTACCATCAGAAGCGCATTGATTGCTGTGTTCACAAGTCCTTGCCCTAGGTCTCCACGAGCGAGCATAATCCACCACATGACCATCGCTGTGCATGGTGATATGCCTAGTAAGATGACTCCCGCAATGAAGCCGGATTGTCCCGCCAGAAATGTGTTTGCGAGAAGTGTTGCTAAAGGCGGATTGATAACCCAATTTGCAGCTATAGTTAGAAGAAGCGGTTTTGGATTCTTTGAAGCTTTGATGACGTCTCCAAATCGTATTTGAACCACTGTGGGGTACATCATGAAGAACAAACAAATGCCAATAGGAATGGACAGCTGACCGATTTTTAAAGAATCTAAATACTCTCCAAATGCAGGCAGAAAACGACCTAACAACAGTCCAATAATTATGCATATGGCGATCCACAAAGTCAGGTATTTCTCGAAGATGCCTAGTCTTTTCTCGTCGTCCATCTTAACCACAACCACTTGTGGGTAATAACTTCTTTTGGAGAGAAGTCTAGTTTTCATATTTACATATTTAAGTTTTTTGATATATTTGTAAAAATAGTTTATAAACGAGCTCTCTAACCGATTGAGATGCTATTCTCTACCTCTTCAAGAGCCTTGACTGTCTCTGGATTGGCAATGCTATAAAAAATCCATTTGCCCTCACGTTCATCCTTGAGGATTCCTACGTTCTCCAAAATACGTAAGTGATGGGATGCTGTAGGTTGGGTCAAATCTAAAGCAACCATTATCTCACAAACACACATTCGCCTGAGACTGAGCAGCTTCAGAATTTTAATCCGAGTTATATCTGACAAAGCCTTAAAGAATCTGCTCTGCAACTTCACATTGCTCTTTTCCATAATTTGGTCAACAAATCCTTTAAGTTCTTGGGCGTATTCCACGGAATCTTCGGCTGGACAAATCCCGCTCCTAATCAGACGTTCCAGTCTTCTATCCGAGCTTGAAATCTGATCTCCTGTCATAGTTTTTCACGAAAAGATACAAATCAATGTATTTAAATATATTTACTAATTTCGATTAACTCTGTATGCAGAGATTTGCTATCAAATGCTCGGCTCTGTGAAGACCAGAAAAAGCGAGAAAGAAGAAGATGAGACTTAGACTGAGTCGCATACAATGTATGACTGCGTATTCCGTTGTCATCCAAACCACCTCAAGGAGACTCCGTCCGACAGGGCGTAGAGGAATTTAGCGGTCCTCAAGTAAGTTTGTGGCATACATGCCAATAGGTCTAAAGGCACACCTCTCTCTGATGTGGAAACGGTTAATGACCGATGGGGAGAATGGAAACGGACTAGACAAACTCTATAGCCCAACGCTATATGCGGATTACCGGGCTGGGGCGCTTGTAAACCGCCCCCTGATTTGACGTGCGATGAAGCCAAAGCCCGAGAGGGAATTGCGGTCGAGCACAGTCATAAGCTCCATCTGCAAGGGAGGAGTAGTTTACACCTCATACTCCGTTTCTATTCCTTCCTTTAGTGCTAACGGCTCTCCAAGTTTTTGTAACAAATCCTTAAT
>JBHLPJ010000025.1:6778-13053 GCA_048939565.1 Promethearchaeota archaeon | reverse complement strand
AAGAATATTCATAAGTACAAGGTAAAAGTTCAGGCCATTGGCAGGAAGAATATGCTCCCCAAGGAATTACAGGAAATCGTTTCTGAGATTGAACAGAAAACGAAAAATTATGGTGAGCATTTCTTAAATGTTGCAATTGGCTATGGCGGTAGGGCTGAGATTGTTGACGCATTTAGGAGTATAGCAGGTGAAGTCTCACAAGGGACTATTAAACCAGAAGAGGTTAATGAATCTCTTATAGAGAAATATCTCTACACTGCTGGACTGCCTGATCCTGATTTAATAATCAGAACATCGGGAGAGGAAAGATTATCAGGATTTCTTCTGTGGCAATCTGCATACTCTGAACTATACTTCTGTGAAATGTACTGGCCAGCTTTGAGAAAAATCGATTTTTGGCGGGCAATCAGAACTTATCAGCAAAGAGTTAGAAGATTTGGGAGTTAGAGTATATCGTATCTGAGGATGTGGGTAAAGGTGAGCGGTATAAAACACGCAATAAAAAGACTTCGCAGGGGAAAGAAAATCGGATTACTTGTGGACGGGAAAAACCTTGGAGACAGCAGAATAGATGTAGAACTGAGCAGTATCAAGGCTGTAATCGAAGAGATAGGAAATCTGCGATTGGCAAAAGTATTTCTACATGAACTACCCTCCGAAGACGTATCGAAAGCGATCTCAAAAATTGGTTTCTTATCGATAGTCCATCTTAATGATTTGGATGTCTATATGGCGCTCGAGGCAATGGAGCTTGCATACAATGATAAGATTAAGATATTGGCCCTTGCAACAGACGATGAAGATTTGATTCCAGTCTTGGCAAAGGCAAAAGAAAGGGGTAAAGAAACTGTCATCGTGGAAATGATTGAAGGCACCATCGGGGAAGGACTAAGGAATTCTGCTGATTACTTCTGTCAATTTCCAAAGGAGAATCCTGAGGAATAGTATCTATTCTGTGTCTGAACTCTTAAGTAGAGTCATCGCTTGATCTTCTAAATCAGTCCTTGCTCCAATAGCATGGAAAATTCATCAAAAGTCAGTTTTTCTCCCTCTTTAAGCTTCTCATAAGCCTTTTTAGTCTTTTCTTTAATCAGTTCTTCCTCATGCAAAAATCTTTCTTTGCGCTGAATGCTTTTTTGCTCATGAATTTTCTGAACTGCTGTTCTCATCTGATTGCGTATTTCTAAGTATTTCTGATGATAATCGTTGGCAAGCTCTTTTGCTTCAAGAAATCTCTTATGTACCAAATCTGCCCTTTCCTTGACCTGTTTCGCATCATCATACAGATTGATCATATTTGTATGATGTTCTTGAGCAACATCAGCTGATTCTGCGATTTCTTTGTTGTGAAGGAGGACATTGGACTTCAAGGTCTCAATCTTGGTCTGTGTCTCGATAATCCTTGAATTTATATTCGTGTGCTTTTTTTGCTCTTCAAGATCCTTTTCCAGTTCAGATACTGTTTTGATTAATTCTCTTTCTTTCTTTACGTCAAGCACGGTGGTTTGGATTTTCCACTCTATTTTTTCAATTTGTCGCGCTAATTTGCGGGGGGGTCTGTGAGGTGGGGTTATTCCTTGCTTCTGCTCCCTAAATTGTTTCACTTCTTTCACAAGTTCAAGTATTTCTTTTCTGAGTCTTTCCTTACTTTCTTTGTGCTCAGCTACTCTTTTGTTCATTTCATTTCGTAACTTCTGCTCAGACTTTGCTCGACTGATGAGTTCGCTATGTCGGGAATTCAATTCATTTCGTTCTTTCAGGTATTCTTTGGTACTTGTATTGCTCTCGTCTCTCAGCTGTTTGAGCCACGAGGCTTTTTTCTTGAGTCCATCAAGCTTTTTAGTTAGTTCTTCAATCAATTCTGTAGCTCCGGAATGATATCAATGCTGTAGGTAAAACACAGGGAGCTATTTTATAAACTTTTTTGAACAAATAGTTAATTACGTATTGCAGGAGGCGGTTGCTTGAAACCACCAAGAGAGCTTTATGTAGTTTTAGCTTTAACAGAGTTCACTCCTAAGGCTGAGGCTCTCTTGAATCGATTTGCAAGTATTCAAATTGCAGAAATAGAAAGAACAAAAGGGCTATCCATTAAGGCTAACTGGCATCGCTCTCTACTGTTTCTGTTTTCGAAAATAATTTCCGAAAGACGAGGTCACAAAACGGTCGAGGAGCTTGATGTTGAGACTGCGGTGGTTCTGCACCATTACCTTGTTACCCGTCCTCAGATTGACAGAATGGTGGAGGAGGGCAGATTGGGATTCTTTAAACAACAAATCAGAACTGTAAAGGAGTTTTATCAGTCTCTGATTGGGACAAGCATCGGACCTCAAGAACTTGATAGGTTGGCTGAAATCAAAGGGAATATGTTCAGATTCATTAGTGAAATCAAAGAGATACCTCTAGATAAGGTATCAGAGATAGTCTCTTCCATTGAGGACACAATAATGATGTTGATCCACATTCTCGTGAGTAACGAGGAAAAGTGGAGTGTAGAGATAGAAGACATAAATCGAGCATATAGATTGTTTAGAATGATCGCTTTCAGGACGCCATTATTAGATTTTGATACATTGTATGATCTTTATCGACTCTTGCAGACAAACATCTATGTTAGAATGGAGCAACTGGAGATCAGCAGTAAGAGTGAGGAACGTTTCCAAGAAATCGTAAAAAATGAGATGGGAATTAAGGAGGACAGGAATCTCCGGAAAATAGGAAGTAACTGGGTGGATATTCTCAAGGGGTGTATTCTGAGTATTGCACAAATCTACTGTGTTAAGAGAGGTGGTCTGAAAGTTGATAAGAGGCATGCAGATTATGCAATTGGCATATATCACAAAATATTGAGCAGAATAATAGAAGACTTTGACGACAAAGAGAAAGAATCGTTGTATGACTTCATAAGAAGTCTAAGTTTAAGTTTAGAATCAGAAAATGCATTGGCAGGATATCGGAGGTGGCTATTAAGCGCAATCTCGGCAGCAGCAGGCAGTGGGGCGATATTCAAGTATTCTAGCTTCGTTTTCAAACAGTCACGGATGGTTGCTCTGTTTTCCGCCATAATGGCCTATAAGAATAGACACGAAGTGGTGACTATTGATGATATTAAGAGAGCCACACAGGTATATGCCCACGTCCTCCTAGACCTTGATTTTGATACATTGATTTAATCTTCCTGCAATTCTGGCTTGCTTATGAGAACTATGTCGCCCACTGCAGCTATCCAGCTATATGGCACTTTTAAAAGATTGTGATCTCTAACAGCTTGCTTAAGCTTTATTGTTACATGTGACAATGTACCTTCCTCAAAATCAACAGAGGCATCAACAATCTTTCCGACCAGTTTACCGATCAAGGAATACACGAGTTTCCCATTAAGATCAGATATTTTAATGCTGAAGGTTTTTCCCCCCTTCCTTTGATTTGAGTATAATTCTTGAATCTATGGCTATGGCGCCTTTTTCATAAACTATTGTTGGGTTAAGATCTATCTGGGCAATCTCTTCGTGGGAATCAACTAGATCAGAGACTCTTACCAGAATATTTACCAACGCATCAAAGTCAGCAGCTGATTTTCCTCTATAGCCGCGGAGAATAGGATAAGCTCTAGTCTCCTTTGCCATGTTTTGAGCTTCCCTTTTGGTTATTGGGAGTAGCCTGAAACTCACATCTTTGAGCAGCTCTACAAAAATACCCCCAAGACCGAACATTATTGCGGGACCAAACTGAGGGTCAGTTGTCATGCCTATGATTACTTCTGCGATACCTTTAGGACTAAAATGATACACCATGACACCAACTATCGTTGCACTGGGGATCTTTGACTTTGCTTTCTTGACAATGTCTTTGAAGCCATTCTCAACCTCATGAGCATTCTTTAGATTTAATTTGACACCACCAATGTCTGTTTTATGTATTATATCAGGGGAGATTATCTTTAATACAACCGGATATTTCACTTTTTCAGCGATGCTTATCGCTTCATCAGTGGTCTGCGCTATATCAAATGTTGTTGTAGGTATTCTAAATTCACTAATAATCTCCTTGGATTCGTGCTCCATGAGAAAAACTCTCCCCTCAGATAGTGCATCTTCAATGATTCTATTTGTGCTGCTTTTCATCTAAATCATCTCAAGAAGACTCCATTCGAAAGGACGGAGGGGCATTAAAGGGACCTTAAATGCATTTGCGCTATATATGCCAATATGTCCAATAATACTCGCCGAGAGGGGGGAAACGGTTAATACCCGGAAAAGGGGTTGGAAGCAAGATACATAGCCCGACGCTGTACCCGGATTACCGGACTGGGGTGCTGTAAACCGCCCCCTGATTTGACGTGCGATGAGGCCAAAGCCCGCAAGGGAATTGCGGTTAAACATAGTCATAAGCTCCTTTCGAATGGATAGGACAGTTTGCGATTTGATACACCATGATTATATGCAAATGAAGTATTTGAAAATTCCTTACGCTCCAATATCCTCTCCTCCCCAGAAGACTCTTGAAAGCTCTGCGTAGAGGTTCTCTAATCCTGTGTTTTTCATTGCTGAAACGGGGAGAAGGATATTGAATGCTTCTAGTTGACCTAATGCACGACATATCCCTATACTAACCTCCTTGCGAAGTCCCTCTGCCTCGTCTCTAATTGCCCCCAGTAATTCATTAGGGTCTTTGGACCAGTTGATCAATCTCTCGATTTCGGCATCTGAAAGCATATCGGATTTGGATAGAATATTTAATTGGGGAATTGAAAAGCGATACTGTGTTGATGCACTAAGCAACAGTAAAGAGACGAGATCGGAGGGGCGTTTAGCCAGAATAGGATCTATAAGGAAGAGGAGAGTCCCTTGTGATCCTCCAAGCGTTGTTACTATGAACGGGCCAGAACTCCTGTAAGCAAAGAGCTCCATTTGTCCAGGAGTGTCGACAAGAATGACTTCGGGCCGAAATTCTTCAATCTCATCTTTAATCTCTTCAATTTTATCGGCTATCATGTCAGCCGAAAGAATAAGAGCCCCGTTAGGACCTAAGCCGTGTTCGCGCATTAGCTCATCAATATCAATGAAATCTCTTACGTCAACATCTGGAGAGTAAGGTAGCCGAATAACACTCGGATCCAGGTTTACGGTTGCTAGGTTCACATTGCTTGCTGTTAACCATTCTGAGAACGAAGATGTTAGACTTGACTTGCCGGATCCTGCAGTTCCCAGGAAATAGACGGAAAACATAATTCCTAAACCTCTTTAAAAGAAATATACAACAACATTTATGAGAATTTCTCTTTTCTAGGAATATGAAACTACTTATCTGAGGCAAGAGAAGTGGAAAAAGAGAAGAGATGTAGCGTGGTCAATTGCCAAAGAGACATTAAGGAAGGGGAGTCTGTCAAGATAGGAAAAAAAATATATTGCGTGGAATGTGCGGTTTTGATTTCAAAATCAGAAGTTGCAAAGCTAATGAGGGGGATTTCAGTTGAGAGAGATCAAGTTTGAACTCATTTTCCCCGCAAATGAGATTCTCATCGGGAAAACACTTAACACAAATGGCCATTGGATTGCAAGGAGAATAACTTCACTGGGTGGCAAAGTTGTGAGATTTACCGTCATACAAGACGATGTAGATGTTATCTCCAGTACGATAAGAGAGGCAATGAAAAGATCTGATGTAATCATTGTATCCGGTGGCTTGGGTCCGACTTTTGATGACAAAACCCTTCAAGGATTGGGAAGAGCAATTGATAGACCCTTAAGACTTGACAAAAAAGCATTTAGAATGATCCAAGAAAAATACAGCAAAATTCAAGAGATGGGTGTAATTAAAGAAGCTATAATTACAGACCATCGCAAAAAAATGGCAATGCTTCCCGAGGGCAGTATTCCATTAGTAAATCCTGTCGGATCGGCACCAGGTGTCTACACAGAGCATCAGGGGACTCAAATCATATGTCTTCCAGGAGTTCCCTCAGAGTTTAAGGCAATCTTTGAGGGAAGTATTATTCCAATTTTAAGAGAGGCATTAAGGGGAGTTATATTCGCCGAAGAGAGTTTTGTTTTAGAGGAAATAGTCGAATCTGAGGTTGCACCCCTAATAGAGGAAGTTATGAAGAAGAACCCTTATGTCTATATTAAGTCACATCCGTTGGGATACGAGGGTATTTCAAAACTGGTGATTCATATTACTGCTACTGGTGGAGAAGAAGCAGAAAGAATGGTCAGAGAAGTCTCCAATATTCTGAAAAAGGAACTTGTTATCAGAGGAGGAAGGATTAAGGACGA
>JBHLPJ010000025.1:0-6768 GCA_048939565.1 Promethearchaeota archaeon | reverse complement strand
TACTTCACCTTCTTCTAAAAGGATTCCAATTATCCCACACATAATCGATGTGGTCTCCTGGCAATTGCTTTGAATAATAATCATACCTCTTTTTTTGATGAAAGGAACTTGTTATCAGAGGAGGAAGGATTAAGGAAGACCTATAGATTTGGGGGTGAGAATTCTCTAAGCCTTTTTATTAAACCCTCACGTGTGACGATTCTTGACACCGCTAGGGGAATTCTTTCAGACTCAGCGATCTTTATGGCAAGCGGATCCATGTGATCTACCCCATGTAATACCACCGCAGCAGGCTTGATCCCACGTGTTCCCAATCCCATCTGGCTTGTTTTTATGGCTACCATCGGAGAACGTCCTTTATGAACATTGGTAAAGATTGCAACTCTCTTTGGTGTTGTGCCATAGAGCTGAAGCATTTGCTGAGGAGTCAGATCTAGGATTGCATTGACCGAGTCAATTGCCGTGTAGCCAAAGATGTTTTGATCTAGAAGAGCAGGGCATGCAAGCACATCACATTCCAGGTGCTTACAGAATGCTGTAAGTTCCACTGGAACGGGAAATTCTCTGATGGCGAGTAGACAGTCAGAAGGAATCTCTAAACCAAGTATACGCTTAAGGGCGTTTACAGTTCCGCCTCCTTGCCTATAGTCGAGATGAATAATTGCTTCTACGAATCTCTTAATCGTTTCCATACGCGGTGAATTACGTCTGCCACTTTCATTGTCACTTATCACCGACGGAGAAACATTCAGAAAACTGGCAAGTTCCTTTTGAGTGATTTTAAGTTTGCTTCTCCATTTTTTCATAACTGCACCGGGATTGTCAGCCAGGGTAATTTCGCCAGCAATCCCTTCTGCCAAAAGCTTGATAGCATTGTCTCTAGGGAGCATGAAACATCACTGTTACGATTATATTATGGATATTTAAAGGTATTATTCTGCAATTGCATTGTATTCCATAGTTCAAGGATTCAGAATTCTCAAAACCTCCGATAGATTAATAACTTTACAACAGACAAAGATTTGAGTCGATAAGGATTGATGGTTTATGGGGATCGCCTTCAAAACTATGCTTGGGAAATACAGTCAAAGAGTCAATAACGCGTTAAATGGACTTATTAGAAAGGAAGTCGATATCGGCGAGAGATTAACTCCGATTCACGGAGAGTATTACAAAGACATAGGGGAATATCTGGGAAGGGGAGGCAAAAGGCTTCGTCCTGCTGCTTTCATCGCTGGATATGAAGGTGTTGGAGGCAAAGAAAGAGGAGATATTGATCTGGCTTCGCTTTCAATAGAACTACTTCATAACGCAACACTATTGCATGATGATCTGATTGATCATGATGAGACGAGAAGAGGTGGACCAACATTCCATGCCAAATATCGAGAAAGATACAGGAAAAAAGTAGATAAGGCAGAAGATTTTGGTATGGCTGCAGCTATTCTGGGCGGAAATTCAACCTATAATCTCGGATTGGAGATATTGCTTAGATCAGGTTTTAAGCCAGATTCAACGGTTCAAGCGATTTCTTTGTATCAACGAGCATTTAGAGAGGTAATAGAGGGAGTATTATTTGAAAGTTTCTTGGCCCTAAAAGGAGAGTCAAACGAGGCTGAGTACTTGGATGTAATCCGATTAAAGACCTCTGCGCTTTTCGAGAAAGGATTGCTTATTGGAGCAACGCTTGGAGGGGGAACCAATTCTCAAAAGAAAGCCATTAGTCAATATGCGATCTTGACTGGTCAAGCTTTCCAAATACAGGATGATATTCTAGGCACATTTGGAACCGAGAAGGTAACAGGAAAACCAGCAGATAGTGATGTTAGGGAAGGAAAACAAACAATACTGATAATAAAGGCATTTGAATTCGCTTCCGAATCAGAAAAAGAAAAGATCGGTAAGACTCTTGGAGACCAGAATGCTTCACACAACGAGATTAATGTCGTGAGGAAAATCATTGAAAAGGTCGGAGCTTTAGAATATGCCAGAAAGCTATCGATAAGGCTTGCAGAAGATGGACAGAAAAGTCTTGATTTGGCAGAACCCAAACTAACTCAAGAGGCCAATATGTTTTTAAAACAGCTCAGTGATTTTGTTGTCAAAAGGAGTTATTAGGAACCTATATCGGATTCCGATCAATATTTTGATGGTGAGGAGCCAATGACTAGCGTTAATATTAGGTTTTTTGCAGCTTTCAGAGAACTCGTAGGTAAGAAAGAGATAAATTTGGAACTAGGAGGCCAAGAGAAATATACCATATTGGACGTCTTGAATAGACTGGTAGAAAATAAGGGAATTGACATCAAAAGCAAGCTACTTGATGGTGAAGGAAACCTGAGAAAAGGCGTTCAGATTTTCATAAACGGTATGAAGATTCATATCTCCGGGAAGATCGACACTCCGGTCAAGAATGATGACATAATAGCTATCCTGCCCACAGTAGGAGGAGGGTAAACTAAACCAAGAGTTTTGCCATATATGGTCCCTCAGGATGATATCCCAGATGTTTGTAGTACTCTCTGACACCTATGCCGCTTGTTACCAGAATCTTCTTGGAATCATATCTTTCGTAGGCGATTCTCTCGGCGAAAGCCAGAAGTTTCTTGCCAAAACCGCGATGCTGCCACTCATCTAATGGTTCCTCACCTACAGAAACCACGGGACCATATACATGAAGCTCCCTCACAATAGCTGAATCCGTCGTGTTAATCTCAGGTCTGTGTGCCTTTCCTGAGGGTATTCTGAGCCTAAGAAAGCCAACTAGGATCTTTTGCTCTACATCATCATAAGACAAAAATAGCTCATTTCCTTCTGAGGATTCGTACTCGTCAACAGAGATCCGTATATCGTCTTGCTCCGGAATTATGCCTTTCTTCTGATACATATGTCCTACTTCATGACACCTAATACAGTTGCACGCTAAACTCTTTTTGGCCATCTCAGCCAGTACAACTTCTCTGAGATTGCTCTTCTTTACCCCATCATCGATCAAAGGAGCAGGTATGTCCCGTTGCACCCTTTGAATTCTAACCCAGCGAGGAAGTTTTGGCAAGACTTGAGACAGAAGTGAGATCATATCTTTGGTACTATAGGGAAGATACTCATTCTTTTGCCACATCTCGTATAGTTCAGTGCCCTTAAGAACAAGACATGGATAGATCTTTAACATATCTGGTTTGAACTCGTTTTCGGAGAATATACTTCCAAAAACCTCAAAATCTTTGCCGGGATCGGAACCTGGCAAACCTGGCATGATGTGATAGCAGACTTTGAGTCCCGAGTCTTTCAATACTCGGGTAGCTTCTATTACGTCTTCGACTGTATGCCCTCGTTTAGTTATTCGATAGATTTCATCGTAAATGGTTTGAACACCCAGCTCTACTCGAGTGGTTCCCATCTTAAGCATGTGATCAATATGATTTTCCTTACTATAGTCTGGTCGTGTTTCTACGGTTATGCCGGTATTCCTGACCTTTGCATGTTCAGCATGAAGCTTAGCTTCCTCCAGAGTCCTGCTTTCTTTTCCAGATAAAGCGTCCAGGCATCTACGAATGAACCAGTATTGGTATTTTAAGGGCATAGCCGGGAAAGTACCGCCCATGATAATGAGCTCTACCTTGTCGATCTTATGACCCATTGAGTTTAATTGGAGAAGACGATTCTTAGCCTGCATAAATGGATCAAAATCATTTTGGATTGCCCGCATGGCCGCCGGTTCACGGCCCGTATAGCTTTGTGGAGAGCCAAACCGAGGGCCTCCAGGACAATAAACACATCTTCCATGTGGACACCGATAGGGTTTTGTCATAACAGCTACGACGGTTACGCCCGAAATCGTACGTGTCGGCTTTCTCGTTAAGAGAGGAAGAAGCTTCTCTCGCTCATTAGGATTGGCAAACATTAAGATCTGTGTGTTACTGGGCATCTCCTTCAGGTGGAATCTGCTGCATACTTCTCGCTTTATTTTGATTACTTCAGATTTCTTAAGGCAGGTATGCGTCAGATGTGTTATGATTTCTCTGCAAGCATCCTCCAATTAAGGTCCCTCAGATCTTATTTGGGTGAGATTATTCTTCTAAAAGGCAGATGTTTACTAATCTTCTATCTTATAGAAGAGCTTAGAATCAAAAAGGCAAAACAGAGGAAAATTAAGAGGGTTGACCAACTTGACGCCCATATTTTACCCGCTTAAGATAATTCTTTCTATTCCGAATTCTTGGAGTGGTTTTTGCTCTCTTCTTAGAGGGCACCTTGGGCGTTTGGCCCTTGACCTTACCAGCCTATTGACCCAATAGTCGAGCCTACTACTGGCTTGTCAGGCTTCCATGTGACCCGGGCATTTGCATTACCTCCCATATCTATTTCTTTTTTCACCACATCTTTCTCTGTGTGTCGGAGCATTCTCATTTAGCTCTCTATCTTTATCGTTTCTTCTCCTTAAAAACTCTTTCAATTTCACTTTCATCCCTTCCGCCACAGCTTCAGGTGGTTGTAAAAAGGTGGCTAATAATGCTAGTGCAGTCTGATGGTGATACCAAAAACTAACCTACACGGACGATGTTACCTTCCTCCCCAACAACAAGAATTTTTTTATTTCCCTTCCTAACCAGTTTGTTTCCCTTGATAACCAGCTTTATGCCTTCGTGAGTCATGACGAGTCGATCTCTTTTGGCCACAAGGCGAGATTCCTTATTCTCCTTGTCGATGATGTTAACAATCCACCCCTCTTTCTTCGATTCGAAGAAATCTGACGCCCAGCTCCTACCTTCAAAAGAGAATCTGTTAAGCACCTTTTGAGCTCTTTCCCTGGCCTTTTCAGCTGACTCCAAGTTATGTATCTTCAGATCCGTGTGCTTGAAAGGTTCAGTATTAGGGGCAGACCACATACCACCTTGATCTAGTAGCAGAAGATCGCCATCCCATTTATGTTCTTCACTCTTCCCGACTGCCCCGGCCCCTGTCTCTATGATCGCATCAACGATGAAATGACCCGATCCGAGAAAAATACCACCCGCAATAGTCTCGTCCAGCAGAACTGGAAAATAGAGGGCACCGGATTCTACATTGACTAGAGCCTTTTCGGATTGCGCAATTTTTGAGTCATTGCTGACTTTTCCAGTTAAATCACCAAGCACGAGCCCATTTCTAATATTTTTGATATGTTTGTGCGCCTTGTTTCCGCCCATTTTGATCAATCCTCTTCCCTCTCTTCTTCTTCGGATTCTGCTTCTTTAGTCTCAGTTGTACGCATCTGATTGTGCAGATACTCAGCAAGCTTCAAAGCCATTCTCCCTGGGATTGTTATAAGATATCGGCCCCTAACACGTTCCTGAGTAATATAACCCGCTTCCTCCAACTGTTTCAGATGATGAGGAAGTGTTCCTGGCGCAAGACCCGATTCATTCATCAGGTCTTGATGATACTGTGGACTCTCTGCGAGCAGATAGAGCAGCTTAACGCGTTCTGCACTGGCCAATGGAGCCAGCAATCTTTGGGCCTCTTCTGGCGGTACAGGGCTTATTGGCTCTTCTCCTTTTCCGCCTACGAATATCTCTTTGTCTCCCTTCCTGATGTATGCCCCCTTGGGTCCAACAAAAATCGTTTTCCTAAGCGTTTCATCCACCCCTCGCATCACATCTCCCACAACCATGCTGATGTATTCTCCCAGTTCCTTACCGCGAGCATCTAAACGCCGACCAAGTTTTTCCATCCTTTCCCCAATCTCTTCACCTATGAGATCAACTTTTTCCTCCTTTTTGGCTGAAAGGGGTTCTTTTGCAGCTTTCCTCATTTGCTCTCGAAGGTCTTTCATTTGTTCCTGAAGCTCGCGGATCTGTCCCCTTAGATCTTCTGCTTCCTTTTCCTTGTCTTCTTCCTCACCTTTATTAGTCAATCATATCCAACTCCTATTGATTTGCTAAATGCGTAAACCTCTTACTTAATGAATTCTCTACATAGTCTGACTCTGTTATCGTACTTCCAGACTCCCATTGTAGATGTTATTTCATTAATTGCTTTTTCGTCCCATAACCCTGAGTATTTTCTTCTTTTCTCCTTCATTTTTTCAAACACCCCCATCAATACTGGCTTTCCTATGGGCTTGATAAACGAAATTCGTATAATAAACGATTTTCGTTTTCAATACGAATATGGTCGTTTTTATTTATAAATCTTTCGGATTTATTACGAGTAGATAGAAAAAGATCCGTCTAAATCAAGCCATTAATGCCAAATACCGAGAGAGACTGAAGAGATAGCATTTTTGGGGAGTGCTTGTCAAGGAGACTTCTATTTTCTAATTTTTGGGCATATTTTGCCACAAAAGGCATATTTTGCCACAAAAGGCATTTCTATTTTGGAATCGGCTCCTTTCTACCATAGTAGTCTCTTCTCATAAGACCAAACTCGCCTTTCAACTTCTTGAGCTCGTTTGTGTGAAAAACAGGGCCATCCTTACACACTTGATACTCCCCTATGCAACAGCTTCCACAAAGGCCAATTCCGCATTTCATTATTCTTTCTAAACTTGCCTGCAACGAAATGTTTTTTTCTTCGGCTTTTTCGAATACTTTATGGATCATGAGTTCTGGTCCGCATGTATATATCTGGTCAAAGCTCTTCTTTTCCAGAAGCTTTTCTGCCAATTGTGGTGCAAAGCCACGAGTACCAAGACTCCCATCTTCTGTCGATATAAGCAAATCTGAGTCTGTCTCAGACAAGATATAATTGAGCTTGTCTACAAAAATCAGCTTATCAGCGTTTTTT
>JBHLPJ010000123.1:0-4102 GCA_048939565.1 Promethearchaeota archaeon | reverse complement strand
TCTTTTTTCGGCCACCATCCCGTAGCGGGCCATCCCTTCCAGTTGATCAGGTCTGGCTTTTGCCTTTAGTTTCTTTAAAACCTCCTCGACAGAAGTCATGTCTAATCTCTCCTGTTTTTCTCATAGGCATAATTCAGATAAGACGTATAGGGAATTAATTCTTATTTTATATTTTCTTAGTGTATTCGTAGACCAACGAACCAAAAAAGTCATTCTCTTTGCCGGATTTTTTGAATCCATGTTTTTCATAAAATCTGTGAGCTCTATGTTGGAATTCTGTTGTATCCAAGGTCAAAACTGAGCAGCCTTCTGTGCGGGCAGCTTCTTCTACTTTAAGCAACAAGGCAGCTGCTGGGCCCGCTTTTCCCCGCCATTCGGGGTGCACGGCCATCCCCCGTATGTGTCCTACCTCACTACTGATTCTGTTCCAACCAATGGTTCCTATTACTTTTCCCCGTCGACTGACTGCAACATACACTCTCATTTCATTCAAACGATTCTTCGCCAATCTTTCCGACAAAACTGTATCGGCAAACCCTTTAGGAGAATAATAGTCGCGGTATTCCTCAAATGCTGCCAATAAGACCTTATGAATACCTTTTGCGTCTGCAACCTCAGCAATTCGAATCGTATAGTCTCTTTTCATCGATTAGTCTTCCCATATTGATCTAGAAATCATCAGAATTAGAGATTTAGAGTTTCTATTCCAAATCTTGCGTTGTAGCTTCTTAATGATTTAGTTATGGACTCCCATAATCTAATAGCTTTCTAATTTCTATTATATTTGTCTAGTTGCCGAGTCGGAGGGAAAGTAATGCAAGAGGGAGTTTTTGTTGTAGGAGAGCAAGTTATTGATTTATCAAATATCGAGTTAAGAGGGAGAATACTAGATATCGGAGGCGGAGGAGAGGGAGTGATAGGTCAAATTGGAGGAGAGAAAGTTGTTGCCATAGATATTCGCAAAAGTGAACTAGAAGAAGCAATTGATAACGGAGATACAAGGAGTTTAAAGATAGTCATGGATGCCAGAGAATTAAAGTTCTTGGAGAAGACCTTCGATACCGCTACCGCGTTCTTTTCTATGATGTATATGATGCCATCTGACCATGGAAAGGTCCTGCAGGAAATTCATAGAGTCTTGAAAACTAATGGGGACTTCTTCTTATGGGATTTGACTATTCCCAAAAGATTTGATGAAAAGAAAGATATCTTTGGCATCATACTCAAGGTTACAATTAAAGACAGAGTAATCTCAACTGGTTATGGAGTACGATGGAACAGAGAACAGGATATTGAATACTTCAGGAATAAGATCGGAAATTCGGGATTCAGGATACTAGAAAGTAAATCAGAAAAGGAAATCTTTCATCTTAAATGCAAAAAGATCGATACGGAATAAAAGACCAAAGGATGTTGTTTTAGTGGTGATTTGATATGAGTTTAGAAATCGCTAATAGACTTCTACAAGTTCTTAACCTGCACGAGGAATGGCGAACTCGTTCCCTCAATTTGATTCCGTCAGAAAATATTACCAGTCCACAGGTTCGTCGTATGCTCGCATCAGACTTCGGGCATCGTTATGCTTGGGATGAACCTTGGTATGGAGGACAGAAATACACTGAAGAAGTGGAGAGACTGGCTGTAGAAGCAGCAAAAGATCTCTTTAGGGCGAAATATGCAAACGTGAGACCTTTGTCTGGGCATTTGTCGCTAATGGCTGTTGTGCTGGGGTTGTGTGAGCCGGGCGATTCGGTTCTGATTTCAAGCTTTGAGAATGGAGGTTATCCACTTAGCCTACAGGCTAGGTTCCCTCTTGACCTCCATTACTTCCCCTACCGCGAAGATCGATACACTATGAATGTAGAAGCGGCTATCGAGCTTTTGGAACAGGTTCAGCCAAAACTAGCCATTTTGGGGGCCAGTCTGTTTCCGTTTCCGCATCCTGTTAAGGAGTTGGCGGAGGCAGCCCATAGTGTAGGCTCAACATTAGCTTATGATGGATCACACGTACTTGGCTTGATAGCAGGTGAACAGTTTCAAGATCCCTTCAAAGAAGGTGCCGATATACTCCTAGGGAGCACCCATAAGACTTTTCCAGGACCCCAAGGAGGGATTCTTCTTGTTCGAGAGGATATGGAGCTAGCTGAAAAGATTGATTTAACTCTCCGACCCCCTCCAGTTCTAGTCGATAACTATCACCATCATCGTGTCGCAGCTCTTGCCATGACATTGGGTGAAATGCTCCAGTTTGGCAAAGCTTACGCCAAGCAGGTTGTAGAAAATGCTCAGACCTTAGCACGAAATCTCCACGAAGGCGGTATCAGAATTTTAGGTGCCTCCCAAGGGTATACTCGGTCCCATCAGATTCTCCTTGAGATTGAAGGGGCAGAGCACGGCCATCAGATTCGCGATCACCTTGAAGAAGCAGACATTATCGCAGACTCCGGTGTACGCCTAGGAACCCAGGAAGTTGCAAGGCGTGGAATGTGTGAAGAAGAGATGATTAAAATAGCAGAACTAATCAGCAAGCTTCTGGTCGAACAAGTGCCTTCAGGTCAGGTCAAGAGACAAGTACACGAGCTCACCCAGCAGTTTCAGGAGGTTCATTATCGTTTCAACATTGAAATCTAGGATAAATCGCCACTTCTTTATGCAGTTGAAGTTCTCATAAGAGTTTGCTCCGATTCGTTCATCGTAGAAATACTGTGAACTACTCCACCTTTCGGATGGAGCTTCCTGTTTCATCCATTCCCCAACAGGATATGTCTGACAGGCCCTACGGACAGTTCCTGCCCTGAAACTTCATGTTTGCGAACTGGCGAGTGTTACCTCGACTCAATTCCGTATGCTTGTCCTGAAAGCGAGTATTTAGACTCCCCGCAATTCATCTCCACCTTTCCGATGGAGTTTTTTTGCGTAGAAATACTATAAATTGTTATATACAAGTTTAGATAGAGTGGGTGGAAAACTGGCAAGGGAGGGCGTCTCGGGGAGGTTAGAATTCCTGAGGGAATTTTATTTTGATCGCTACCTTTCACTGAGACTTAATGCAATGGGAATGAAATGAGGTGAGTATGTTGAGAAGGGAAGGAGCTCCGACCTATGGTCGCCGTTTCGTCGGAAATACAAACAAAAAAGAGGTTCACGATCTCGATAATGAACAGACTAAACCAAACGAATGCCAGATTGATGAGATAATAAAGGCAGATCATGCTAGAACATTCGAGCCAGACAGCCTTGAACAGGCAAATAAGGAAGGATATGACAACTGCGCACATTGTGTCGGCGGCTCAAAAAGGTAAAAATCTGAAGAACTAGAAAAAGGATTTCAGTAACCTTATTTCTTTTTCTTCATGGAAATATAGAGATCCCGGGTTTTCCTCGTAAGATTTAACCGTTCCTCAAATTCTTCATCAGACATAGTAATCCTCTTTGCGATTTTTGCAGCGTCTTGCTTAGTTACTAGATCAACATCTTCTAAGCCTGAGATTTTTTCGTAGTACTCCTCAGAATCGGTTAGGGCACTCATCTTGTTTTCTACTTTAACAATCTCTTCCGCAGTTTTATCGTCATACTCCAAGTCAAAACCGATCTTGTTTAAGCTATTGACCACCATTTTTACAAGTTCCTTTTTAACCTTAACCCCTTCAACAGTCTCTCCTATCATAAAATTGAAGACTTCAGCTGTCGATTGATAGAAACTTTCAATCAGGTGTCCTGATCTCTTCTCGCTGACTACTTGGACCATATCAGCTTTCTTCAGTTTTTGAATGTGGTGGTAAACGGTTTGGGGGGATAGCTCTAAGGTTTCAGCAATCTGACTCACGCTCATTGGCTTGGCTCTAAGCAAGAAAATAATTTTTCTTCGCGTCTCGTCCCCAATTAACTGACAGCATTCCGGATCTCTTATTATTTTTACAGGTTTCAATTAACCGCTCTCCTAATATGAATTCTTATTCATTGATATAAGTATTTTGTTACTATATAAATGTTTGTGTTCTAAGATGTTGGTTTGAGGTAATAAAACGAAATGTTTATATACTAATATGCATATTGTTATTATGATGCTTGTCTTAATATAAAGACAAGCATAAGACATTGG
>JBHLPJ010000122.1:0-4114 GCA_048939565.1 Promethearchaeota archaeon | reverse complement strand
GTAGAATTATCAGATTATTCTGATCTATCAGAAAAATCAGAAAGGCTTATATATTGGGGAAACGTTAGTCGCATTGGGGGAAAGAATGGCAGAAAAAAAGAAAAAGAAATCAAAATATGAACCGATGAATGAATCAAGTAGCTGCTGCAGAGTTGAATACGTTACAAGAATCGACGATCGGGGTCAAATGGTGTTGCCAAAAGAA
Organism: Promethearchaeota archaeon; assembly: GCA_048939565.1. Taxonomy (GTDB): domain Archaea; phylum Asgardarchaeota; class Odinarchaeia; order Odinarchaeales; family JBHLKK01; genus JBHLKK01. The sequence continues at coordinate 3,909 of JBHLPJ010000122.1, read as the reverse complement.
ATAAGAGAAAAGGCCAGTATCCGATCAGGGGACAAACTGGCAGTAGTTAGCATGGAAAAAGATGGAAAAGTCTGCTGCATTTCATTGATTAGAGTCGAGGATCTTGAAGGCAAAGTGAAGGATCTTCTCAGCCCCGTTATGAAAGAAATTCTTAAGGAGTGATATTACGGGTCTTGGATGTGAGATAATGAGTGATGAAAGAATAAAGAAAGCTGTAAGGGAAAGCTATGCCAGAATTGCAAAGCAATCTAGTTCTTGCTGTGGCTCTGCAAGTTCATGTAGTGAAAGTCCCGATTCAACAAAGGATGCTAGCAAGAGAATGGGTTATTCACAGGAAGAACTTGAAGGGGTTCCTGAAGGTTCAAACCTAGGTCTTGGCTGTGGGAATCCTGTTGCTATTGCTTCATTGAAAGAAGGTGAAACCGTACTCGATTTGGGTTCGGGAGCAGGATTTGACTGTTTCCTTGCTGCCAACAGAGTAGGTGAGAATGGTAGAGTAATCGGGGTTGATATGACCCCAGAGATGATTGACAAGGCAAGAGAGAATGCCAGAAATAACAACTATGAAAATGTGGAGTTCAGGCTTGGAGAGATTGAGAATCTGCCGGTCGCCGATAATTCTGTTGATGTAATAATCTCGAATTGCGTTATCAATCTAGCGCCGGATAAGAGAAAGGTCTTCAATGAAGCTTTCAGGGTGCTGAAACCAGGCGGTAGGCTTATGGTCTCAGATATAGTATTGTATAAGAAACTCCCAGACGTTATAAAGAACTCAGTAAAGGCATATGCTGCCTGTATTTCTGGAGCAATGATGAAAGAGGATTACTTAGAAACCATAAAGGCAGCTGGATTTCGCGAACTCAAAATAATTGATGAAAGAAGTTTCAACATCAATTGCGTTAACGCCTATGATCTAGAGAAAGATACCCTTGAAAGAATAGATCTACCACGCGAAGATGCAGGAAAACTTCAGAATGCTGGGGCAAGCATAAACGTTTACGCGATCAAGCCTAATGAAATCTCCTAGGAAATATCCAGAGCAAGATACGGATCATTCTTTCGTTCATAAGGTCTTTTTGATACTGTGTATCTTCTAAGCGCTTTAGTGTAACACCGTCTTCCTACCTGGTCATTTCCATTTGGTCTTTTCGGCAAAAACGTGGCAAATAAAAGTCTAATACAGTATTATCTACCCGGGGATTCTTATGCCACATGTTTTCAACTTCAAGCATATTGAAATACTGGAATCGGACGAAAGGAAGAGTCTTCAACCAGTAGAGACTTTAATGAATTTGATCCAAAAGGTTTTTCCCAGAGAGAGAAGAAAAATAGCTTGCGAGATAGGCCCTGGCGCTGGTCATTTCACTATTCCCTTGGCCAATCTGTTTGACAAGGTTTATGCAATTGAAATCAACAAAGAAATGATCAGCTATCTGAAAAAGAAAGTAGATAAGATTGGTATTACAAATATCCATTTCATTCTGTCGAGCTCTCCTCCACTAATAGAAGAAAAAATAAACCTTGCCCTATTTGCAGATGTTCTCCACGAATTAGAAAACCCAGAGGAGTATTTGGAGTGGACTTCGGCCATTTCTGAGGGTGTGATAGTGATTGATTGGAAGAAAGAGAATATGTCATTTGGACCCCCAGTCGAAGTACGGATAAGCGAGAATGAAGCCAGGTTAATGCTTATGAAGGCGGGTTTTTTGGCGGAATCATGTGAGGTTTATCCCCACCACTATATATTGGTCGGAGAAAAACCGTAAGCGTTTCCAGAAATTTTGACATTCAAAACCCAAATCTTATATTTGGTAAAGATCGTTTGGATGCTCTGGCATGTAATCTGTTGAGATCTTGTCCATAACATAATAACTCAAATATATACTAAAGATATCAATTGTATCAACGTTCTGGTGTGCTTTAGTTGAGGCTCATCAGAATTCAATCTGGAGGGATTCAATGAATCTGGTAATAATTGGAGGTGGAGCTGCTGGAAGTCAAGCAGCACTAGAGGCTAAAAAGATAGACAGAAGTACAAAAGTAACGGTAATCGAAAGACAGAAAGTTCCTCAGTACTCTTTATGCGGTCTGCCGTATGCATTGAGTGGGGAAATCCCTTCCTTCGACGATCTTATCATCTTTCCTTTCTCCTTCTACCAAAACAGGGGGATTGACCTAAGGCTAAGCACTGTAGCTTCAATAATAGACTCAAAGAACAGAATAGTCACTTTGGAGGGTGGAGAAGAGATTCCTTATGATTCCCTTATTATGGCGACCGGAGCAAGCCCTAAACCATTGGGGATTAAAGGACTCAATAAAAGGGGCGTATTCTACTTCAGAATGATTGAAGACGGATGGAAGATTTCTGAATATGTCAAGAAATGCAAAAAGGCTGTGGTTACGGGCTTTGGTCTGGTTGCTTTGGAGGCAGCAGTGGCCCTCAAAAAGATTGGATTAGATGTTACCATAGTGGCCAGAAGACCTGCCCCAATGAGGCGGTTTATTGATAGGGATATTGGAAAGCTGATCATAGATCATCTCAGAGATCGAGGAATTAACATTGTGCTGGAACAAATAGTGGAAGAGATAACTGGTGAGGATGAGGTGAGCGGAGTAATAACCAGGGGATGGAAAGAGGGCGAAACCTCAGATGAAACTGAAACTCTCAAAACGGATATGGTGATAATTGGCGGTGGTGTGAGACCAAATATCGAGATTGCTCAAGAAGCTGGCATAGAAACTACATCAGATGGAATTATAGTAGATGAATATCTCGAAACAAACATCGAAGGAATATACGCAGTTGGTGATTGTGCTTTGGTAACCGATTTTGTAACCGGTAAGAAGATCCCCTCCTACTTGGGGACCAATGCCGTGAGGGCAGGCAGGACAGCTGGAATTAATGCACTGGGGGGAAAACAACCTTTCAAGCCTGTACTAAATGTCGCAATTATCGAGTTATTCGACCTCATAATAGGATCCTTAGGAATAAATACGGCAAATGCCATTGACAATGACATCAAATTCGTGGAGGCTAAGGTCAAGGGACATTCTAGAGCAGAGTATTATCCCGGAGGAAAAGAGATGGTCATAAAGCTCCTGAGTGATTTTCACGGAAGAATAATCGGGGCTCAAATTATTGGTGAAGAAGAGATTTTTTCGAGAACTACGGCCCTAGCTTTTGGAGTTCAACAAGGAATGAGCATAGAGGACTTGGCAAACTCGGAGAACTGTTATACTCCGCCATTGTCGCCCGTAATAGATCCCATGCAGATTGCTGCCCAAGTAGCTCTCAAGAAACTTGAGAGAGTCAAAAAAAGAGAATAAAGCATTTGAATACAAAATCGTCGAAAACTCCTTTTCTGGGAAAACTTAAAAACCCTTGGTTCGATATAGAAACTCATTACTTCTTTCTGGAGGCCGGGGAGAATGCTAGGAAAGAAGAGCGTACTGAGAAACATGGTGAAGTATCAGAAAGACTCAATCGTTAGCATGACCTTGATAGATAAAATGGTGGGAACCGTAACCCTATTCTCTTTTGATGCTGGGCAGAGCCTAAGTGAACATACGACGCCTTATGACGCATTAGTCTATCTGGCGGAAGGAGAAGGCTCCTTTATCATTGGTGAAGAAGAGCATGTGCTAAAAGAGGGTGATACGATAATAATGCCTGCAGACGTACCACACGCTGTAAACGCTATTAAGAAATTTAAGATGATGCTCATAATGATAAAATCGGGCTAGCAGTTGCATCTGAAAGGGCTCACTCTTTTTCAGTTGGTTCACAGCATATTGCGGGTCTGAGCGCAACATAAATCAACACTCCGACTGCGATGATGATAATCTGAATAATAACAGTTAACACGTTGAAAACCAGCAAGATTGCAATACAGGATGCAGCTCCCAGTA
>JBHLPJ010000024.1:0-13167 GCA_048939565.1 Promethearchaeota archaeon | reverse complement strand
CGATAAATACTTCCGACTATCAACTCTCTCGAGCAGAATAGACACCCTTGTTGATCAACTTCACATTCCGGTTACGTTAAGGCCTACACCTAAGACGCTGATCAGTGTTGAAAGGGAATTGAGTGAGAAATCCCTTGAGAAATTTGAGATGAAAGTCAAGGAGATTGAGGAACGCTCATCGGGAACTGTCTCTCGTCTTGGTGAGCTTGAGTCCATGGAAGATAGAAGCCCAGAGATGGAGGATGAAATGAAAGACCTCCAAACCAAAAGGGATTCAATGACTAAGGATTATTCCATGGATCTATTGGCTTTAAAGGAGACCATTGAATTAGAGAAAAGAACTGAAGAAATTAGAACAATGTTTGGGAAGACTGGGCAAACTTATGTTATTGAGGGATGGATTCCTAAAAAGAATGAAAAAATCTTTACCGAAAAGATCAATGAGATTACTGAAAACACGTGTTTCTTGGAGTTATCCAAACCTACTCATTCCTCTCATTCTCCCGGTTCTTCCAATACTGGAGATACACCACCTACTCTGCTGCAAAACCCGGGCTTTATGAGTCCTGTAGAAGAGCTTACGAAAAGTTATGGTACTCCATCATATAATGAACTTGATCCTACTTTCCTGATGTGGGTTACGTTTCCCATAATCTTTGGAATGATGTTTGGTGATATCGGTCACGGTGCCTTACTTCTGCTAGCAGGATTGGCTGGAGTCGTTGCTTACAGGAAGGGACTGGTGCTCAGCGAGTTCATGATGTATGTTGTAAAGGGCGGAGGATTGCTGGCAGCCAGCGGAATAAGTTCGATATTCTTTGGCTTTATGTATGGTGAATTCTTTGGCTATCATATAATCCATGAAGTATGGTATATCCAGGCTGTTGAACCGCTAAGACCAGTAATCTCTGCTATGTCTGCAATACTCTTTAGATATGATCCACTGGCTGTCGATCCTACCGGGCCCTTATGGATAGATCCATTTGAACACACCATGGTCTTCTTTAAGGCAACTCTGTTCGTAGGGGTCGTTCACATGAGCATAGGTCTCATCTTCAGCCTAATTAACAAACTGAAGAATAAGGAATTTGTACACGCATTCTTCGAACCTGGCTGCTGGCTGTGGTTCTACTTGGGTGCGGCATATATAGTTCTCTACATACCAGCGTTTGGCGTATCAAACATATTTGATTGGTTTGGAAACGTTGTTTACGGTCTTTCTAGTCCTATACTCATGTTCTTCCTTCTGCCTTTGATCTTGATGTTTGTTGGCAATCTACTGATCGGCATGCGATCAGGGGAAGGAGCGACGGGCTTAATGGTTCCCATAGAGGCATTTATCTCTTCGCTCTCAAACACAATTTCCTACGGACGAATACTGGCGTTAGCAATGGTTCACAAAGGATTCGCTCAGGCTGCAATAACCCTTTCAGGACCTTTTGGTGGCCCCATGTACTTCATAATCTTGCCACTATTTACCTTTATGATCATAATGATGCTCGAAGGATTGGTAGTCTTCATCCATGTAGTTAGGCTTCATTGGGTGGAGTTCTTCCTCAAGTTTTATAAAGGTGAAGGAGTTGAGTATACTCCGTTCACACTTAAAAGGACTTATACCATACTGAGAGGTTAATTAGAAAGGAGGGTTGTTTCCGATGGTAGACGGCTATGCCCTTGCAATGATCGGCGCAGCAATTTCCGTTGGTGCAGCTGCTCTTGGCGCAGGAATGGCAATCGCAAGTAATGGTTCTGCTATGGCTGGCTCCCTAACAGAGCGACCGGAAGTCTTCTCAAAGACAATGATTGCTGTCGTACTTGCCGAAGCTCTCGCAATATACGGTCTACTGATCTCCATCATGATTCTTGGTTCTGCTACACCTGGGATGGAGAGCTCATCAGGCTTTATTGCACTCTCTGCAGGACTTGCGATGTGCCTTGGTGCGATTGGAGCAGGGATTGGGATTGCCTATGCTGGTGCTGCTATGACCGCAGCTGTAACCGAAAGTCCAGCTGTAGGTGCAAAAAGCATGCTAGCGGTAGTTCTTGCTGAAGCTCTCGCGATCTATGCACTGCTAATTGCCATCATGATGATAGGTCAAATTGGCTGATTGATCTATCTCACACAACTCCCCCTTTTCTCATGATTTATCTAGAGTATATCTTCTAGACTGGGGAATTATCTGCAAAGAACTAACGACTTGCAGGATCAGACTTGAATTTTTTGGCACCATATTTCTAATATACCAAAAACTCACGGATATGTGCAGGAGATAATCCATCTACCTTTCCTGTCACAATAGCCTTTAAGTTCCTGATTTCAAACCATTTAAGGTTCAGGAAACTTAGGATGGTCCCCACCTGAAATGGCGAACGCGTATACGATATTTTCCTGCTTGCTTCTGCACGCATACCATCTAAAGCAATTTCAAATGCAGCAAATGATTCCTCTTTCATGTATTTCTGTAATGCGATCATCATTGCCTTCCGATACTGGTGAATCGCAAGATGTTTGATAGCATCCGATACGCTCTCAGCTTCTAGCGCCTCCTTCAAGTCCTTCTGTCTTAGTCTGTAGTTTACTTTTAGGAGATAGCTTGCTGCAAGCTGAGGCTCCAATTCCAAAATCCTGCTTCTCAAAACACTTCGAATGTTTATTGCATCAATCTCGATTCCAATTAATTTCTGCCCTGAAGGTTTGTCTGTTCCTTTAAGCTTCTTGGCATCATTCCAGAGTTCGCTGTAGACATGTTGATCCATTGCAGCTTCAAGTGGAAAGGTAGCATTAAGCTTTTCATATTCAAACAAGGCTCCCCCGACGGCTCTTTTCAGGTCGGGCTCGGGAATTACTCCAGCGAGTTCACGAATATCTTTGGCTTCAAGAAGTTCTCTACAAACATCTTCAGTAAATGAACCGACAGGAATTACATAGCGCATAGCTTTGTCTGTTCCAACTTTTGCTGCTTTGACTCTGATGACTGTCTTTAAGGTTGCAGCTTCAAACTTCTTCTTCATACTATCCAAGAGATCTTTTGAACTACCTGGAGCAAAAGAAGTTACGGTCTCAAAACGTTCCATGAAATCCTGAGAAAATGCCTTGTCCAGCCTTTCAGGATTCAATTCTCTTCCAGGAATGCTTGATATTGCCCCCTTATAATATGTGCTTTCCAGAAGCCGTATTAATGTTCCAAAATTCCCTGCCCCCACTAAAGAATCCATAGTAGATGAAGTAAGAAGCTTAGATCGCATACCTCTGATTTTGGCGTTTATGTATGCATATTGAGAGACGCGTTTCAAGATATCACCTCTGGCTTATTCCTGATTTACGTGCTTGAAGAATACGCATCCATACGTAAATCGACATCCCAAAGAATAGTCCCAGTGCCAATCCGATGACTATGCTAATCAGGTCGGTTCCACCCAATTGTTTAGCCACAAAGTAACCTGCAACCGCCATGACAGGAATCTCAGAAGCTATAACAAACCACATAATCATTCTCGTTCTATCCTCTTTCGGCTTGCTTTCCTCTTGCGCTGTCATTTTTGTGCACCGACTTTACGAGGGTTGCTACAAGCTTTCGAATATTTAACTTTATCGGCAGAGGAGGTTTTGCTATGAAAGCTTGGAAGCGGAAGTCTCAAGCATATTTTTGTTGTGACATTCTGCTCATGGTCTTTCAACATTTTCACATCATGATATGGAACAAAGAGTCGAATAGCAGGAATCTGAAGGAAATTGAGAATATGGGGTGAAGGTAATGGGGAAGAATCAATCACTGCTCCTTCAATTTTTCTTCCATCTCTTTTTCCATCCACTTAGAAACGACTTCCGGACCATGTACTAATTTCTTGAGATCATCCTCTAGATTGCTTGGTTCCAATAAGGCAATCCACCCTTCTCCATAGGGATCATCGTTAATAAGTGTTGGTTGGCTCTTAAGCTTTGCATTTATCTCCAGAATCTTTCCATTTACAGGAGATGTGAGAGATCCAACCCATTTACCCGTCTCTATTGAGGAGAAAGCTTTGCCCTGAACTACAGGTCTTCCCTGAGGTCTTATACGTATGAAAAGGATCTTTCCAGCTATATGTTGACCAAAATCGTTCAGTCCAACCTTTACCTTTCCATCCTCAATTCTTGCCCAGACATGGTCATCAGTGTAATACAGTTCATCGGGGAGATTAAATTTGTCAATCTTTACCAGGATTGTTGCCTCCATTTATCTTAGGTGAATTTGAATTACTGAATCTCTCTTTTTATTCTTTTTGATTGAAATGACTTGTTTTCTCAAGATAATTGCGGTCAGACACTGCAGTCTGCCCTTATCACACTTTTTATATACTGCCATCGTGAAACTGATATACAATATAGAAAAGTCTGAATGCGAGGTTTTGTATGGAAAATCCATGGAGACAATTCAAGAAGGAAACAGTAGAAGAACTTAGGAATACGTTGGCGAAACTCAACATCCAGGTCAAAGAAACCGAATTAATCCTAGAGGAACCTCCAGATCCAAGACTGGGAGACTTGGCTTCACCAATATGTTTTTCATTGGCCAAGAAATCAGAAAAATCTCCGTTGGAGATAGCTCAGACTATTGCAAAAGAGATTTCTATTTCTAAGAATTCACTTATCGGCAGAGTGGAAGTTGCTGGATCGGGATACCTAAATTTCTACATAAACTCAGACAACTTCAATAGCTTAGTGCTGGAATCCGTAGGGGAAATGGGAGACAAGTACGGTAGTACAGAAGTAGGAAAAGGAAAAAAAATAATAGTTGAACACACAAGCGCAAATCCCAACAAGCCTATACACTTGGGGACGCTACGCTGTGCTGTATTGGGGGATATACTCGGTCGTATTCTCAAATACGCTGGATATGATGTGGAGATCCAAAACTACATGGACGATTTGGGCAGACAGATAGCTGTTATGACGTGGGGTTACCTCAATCTAAAAGACAAAGTTCCAAAGGAAAAACATTACAAGGATGACTTCTGGATAGGTTTGTTATATATGAATGCTTCTCAGGCCCTTGAGAAAGATGAGAGTTTGGAAGATGAAGTTCGAGCTATCTTAAAGAAAATGGAAGAAGGAAACAACGAAATAGCTGAAGTGACCAAAAGGCTTGTGAACATGGCTGTAAAGGGACAGATGGAGACACTTTGGAGTTTGAACATTTTTTATGATTTAGTTATCTGGGAGAAGGATGTTATTCAATCTGGCCTCTTCATAGAAGCGCTGGGTAAAATGCTTCAGTCCAATCACGTTTTCAAATTGAAAGATGGACCGGATGCTGGCTGCATTGTTGTGGATATGTCACCTTTCGGCGATAAGTTTGCCAGTATGAAGAAAAGTTATAAAATTCTCGTACGCTCTGATGGAGTTAGCACGTATACTGGAAAAGATATCGCACTTCAGATGTGGAAATTTGGACTTACAAAGGCAGATCTGAAGTTTAGTCTTTGGAATGTTCAGTCTAATAATCAAGAGATATGGGAAACCAACATGAAGGGAGAAATGAATGAGGAGTTCGGAAATGCAGAAAAAGTAGTCAATGTTGTTGGTTATGAGCAGAAATTCTCCCAAAGTACGGTTTATCACGCCTTGAAGATTATGGGTTATGACAAAGCATTCGAAAACTCCCATCACATGGCCTTCAAGTTTGTCTGGCTTCCTGAGCAGATTGCTTTTTCTGGAAGAAAAGGGACATGGATTGGCTTTCATACCGACGCCATTTTAGAAAAAGCCGTAAATCTTGCATATGAAGAGGTAGAAAAGAGAAATCCCAAGGCGGATCTTAAATCCAAAAAAAGAATAGCTAGAAAAATCGGTGTGGGGGCACTAAAGTATTACCTTGCAAAATACAATCCAGAAAAGAAGATTGTAATTGACTGGAAGAGTGTCTTAAATTTCGAAGGAGAGGCCGCACCTTATGTGCAATATGCTTATGTGAGGACTCAAAGCATTCTCAAGAAAGTCAGAAAAAAACCAGGAAATGTAGATTATCGAATGCTATCGGAAGATATAGAAAAACGAATAATAAAACAGCTGTCAAAACTGCCCGAAGCAATCGATGAAGCCGCTAGAACGTATCAACCTCATATTATTGCACATTATGTATTAGAACTGGCCAATGGCTTCAATGAATTCTACCACAAACTACCGGTAATCTACGCTGAAAATGAAAAACTAGTCAATGCTAGATTGAAATTGGTCGAGTGTGTGGGGCAGGTAGTCAAAAATTGTCTTCAAAACCTTTTGGGAATTGACATACCAGAAAAAATGTAATGAGTCATTAGTTATCCTTCTTTCTGAGTGCCGTATAATACTTCAGCACTGCCTCCCGACATACTTGTACGAATGCTCTCCTTACGTTTTCACCAGTAACTGCAACCGTCTCATAGATTAACGTGTTTCCATAACCATAGCGACTCAGTATTTGCCTTACCTCTGTTTTGCTTATGGCATTCGGTAGGTCTCTCTTGTTAAGCATTAATATAAATGGAATCTCGGTTCCGATTTTCCCGTCCAAAAATTCTTTTAATTCGTCGAGACTCCAAAGGTTTTCTTCAAGTTGATCTGCCGCCGAATCCCAAACAAATACTATTCCGTCAACTCCTTGAAGAATGACTTTCCTCTGGTATTTATGTCTCTTCTGTCCTGCAACTGTCCATATCTGAAACTTCACACCAGCGACACCTGCTGTAAGCCTGTCAAAAAACAGAGTTCTGCCCGTTGGGTCTGTAATACTTTGCAGGTTCCCCTGAACCAGTTTACCCTCGTTTGAGTGGAGCCATTTGACAGAAGTTGTTTTTCCTCCTAAGCTTGGGCCCCAGTACACCAGTTTGAAAACGATCTTTCCATCTGATCCTCGGGTGGGCATAACCATCACATGTTTTCTCCTTTTTGATTGTTGCAGATAAGTTTTGTGGTTGGCTCTGTTAATTTTTGTCCCTTGTACTTTTTTATTCGCCACCAATCTTATAAATTTTACTAGATATTCAAAAAAATAACAAGAAAAATGCGATTATCGCAAAAATGAAATGCGAAAGTATCCCCTGAGATTAGTTTTTCACAATATTCACAATAATTAGAACCGTATTCTAAGAATATTTCACATATAAAGACTGCGCTCGAAAAGCGGTTTTGATAATGACGTGCGTTTTGCATTACACTCAAAAATCATTCCAATACCAAAAATTTTTTAAACACCAACCTATGTATTGTGGAATACTCCCCAGAAGAATGAGGTAGGGATTACAATGAGTCTGGAAATGATCTTACATATAACTTTACTTATCGGAACAGTTACGTTTGCATTACTGGCCATAGAGGTCCGAAATCTCACCCATTCAATAATTCTGCTGGCCATTATGAGTATCTTTCTGGCTGTGATCTTCTGGCTACTATTTGCTCCCTATCCTGCAGTGTTTCAGCTATCAGTTTATGCGGGAGCAGTAACCGTACTGTTATTGGCTGCTTTGAGCCTAACAAGTAGGAAGGAGGAAGAAGTTTGAAATTCGACTGGAAATTCCGTCTTGCTGGTGGAATACTTGCCATTGTTTTCCTTTACATACTAATAACAGAATTAAGCACATTTATTCCGTTTCAGTATGCGCCCGGTGGGACCCCCCTTATTAGTGTCCCTGTTGATGACATTTCCTATGAGGTATCTCAAGCGCTGTGGAATCAACGAGTTATTGACATATTAATCCAGGTTATGTTGTTATTTGCTGCAGCGGCTGGAGCTGCAGTCATGTTTAGAGTGGCAAAAAAACCTGAGGAGGAACGATAGGTGGCGATATCTGGCGAACTACTTATATGGTATCTTGGCACAGCAGCTGCCCTACTCTTAATCGGTCTATATACCTTGGCAACAAAAAGAAATATGATCAAGTTAGTCATTGCTTTGGAAATACTTCTTGATGCAGCCAATTTGAATCTGATTATTTTTGCAGCATCAGGTCCGACTGGAGTGGTAGATCCGATCCCGCAAGCATTAGTAGTCATATCGATAGGGATTGGCGGTTGTGTTGCAGCAGTGGCATTGGCTCTTGTCGTTAATGCTTATCGCCACTACAAGACTCTTGATGTAAGAAAATTGAAAAAACTTAGAGGATAGGCGTAAAAACAAAGAGGTGGACAATTCAAATGGCAGGACTATTAGATTGGATACTTCCTATAGCGCTACTCTTTAGCGGAGCAATCTTGACACCAATCATTGGAGTTGTATCCAAAAGAGCTGGTGTTAAGAAGATTGAAGGTTTCTTCGCAGCCCTCATATTTGTTGTGACAATATGGTCTCTCCTTAACATTTATGGACCCATCAGTACCGGAACAATAGGCGAAGTCCAGTACCTCTCGTTTGGACCATCCAGTGGTGGGGCCGTTCTGCGTATCGACATGCTGAGTTGGCTCATGGCAATCATTTTTGTGAGCTTGGGTTTTCTGGTAGTTATATATAGCATCATCTATATGGAGCGGGATACCGGACTCGAAAAGTATTATACGCTTATCTTGACCCTTGTAGGTGGTCTTATCGGGATTGTCTTTTCAGGAGACTTCTTTACTTTCTTTGTTTTCTGGGAGCTTATGGCAATAAGTAGTTATGTGCTGGTCTCATTTAGAAAAGACCAATGGGAACCCGTAGAAGCGGGCTTCAAGTACTTGATAATGAGCGGCTTCGGATCGATCCTGATGCTCTATAGTATGTCATTCCTTTATGGTCTCACTGGTACTTTGAACTTCCAACTCATGGGTGCATACCTTGCGACAGCATCACCAAATCTTCTTCTATACTTGATTATTGGCTTACTAATAGTTGGCTTCGGGGTTAAGGCGGCGGTAGTACCTATGCACACTTGGCTTCCAGATGCCCACCCTGCTGCACCCAGTTCAATCAGTGCTCTTCTATCAGGTATTATTGTTAAAAGCGGTGTTTACGGTATTTTGAGGGTCTTTCTGACGCTTTTTGCCCCATCCGTCTTCACAGATTATGGTGTAACTATTGCAATCTTTGCCATAATCACAATGTCTGTTGGAAATATCATGGCATTGGTTCAGACGGACATCAAACGATTGTTGGCGTACTCGACAATCTCAAACATTGGCTACATATTGCTGGGTTTTGCAGTAGGAATGACACCCGGTGTATCCGCTGAGGTAGCACAGCTGGGTATAACGAGCGGCCTTTTCCACCTGCTCAATCACGCACTTTTGAAAGGCCTTCTGTTCCTCTGCGCAGGAGCCTTCCTGTTTAGAGCCAAAACTAGAGATCTGAACAAACTCAGCGGCATTGGACGCAAAATGCCTCTTACAGGTGTTATATTCACAATAGGTGCTCTAGCGCTATCAGGAATGCCACCTCTAAACGGATTCTATAGTAAAGCCATGGTCATCTGGGCCACCATAAGTGTCTATGCGAATATCAATTCTATGATTTATGCCGTCTTTGCAGCACTGGCAATCCTAAATAGCGTGATCGTGGTGGCATACTATCTGAGAATGATTGAAGTCCTGCTGATTCGAAAGCCCGAAGGAAGTCTGGATGGCGTAAAGAGATCCCCAGTTGTGATGCTTATTCCTCTAGTACTTCTAATGTTGTCTGCGTTTGTAATAGGCTTGTGGCAAGATCCGTTCATTACAGTAATTCAATTGGCAACTCAGGCACTTCCATAGTTCCTTTCTTTCATCTGTTCTCCATCTAGATAAAACTGTCCAATCTCTTTTGCGATATTTCGAAAGCATCTTCTTTGATGTCATCTTGCTTCGCTCCAATTCTGAGAACACCATATTCACCATCGTGGCCTGGGGGGGAAAACATAAATTCTCCTTGCTTCACGCTTCGGATAGCTTCCGCGATATTCTCATCCACAAATTGACTGAGATGATCTCTCGTTATTTCTTCATTGAGCCAAATGTCATACTCAGAGCCAAAAGCCTTCATCAAAATAAAGTATGTTTGAAGAACTTCTTTTGACCAGGGTGATTTTACTCCTACAGCATGGCTAATAACCTCGGTTAGAGGAACGATATGTTTGAAAGGTTTTGCCCCTTCAGGTATAAAACCAATTTCTCTGTCTGCCAGTTCGTAAACCCTGTGAAGAACCCCGGTTGTTATTCTTCTTCTGCAAATGGGGCATTTTCCTCCGTATTTCGAAAACTCTCTGGGATGAAGAACTACATCTTCCCCCCCTTTGTGTCTGGATGATCTACATCCATCGTAGTTGTATTTTCCTTCTTTGGGTTCAAATTCCAGAGTCATAGTAATTCGATCATCATTCGAACGGATGGCATCGACGATCTCCCGGTATGTCAGTTCACTCAGGTCAAACAGAGTTACTTCTCGGCCTATGCGATTAGGATAGTAACTGTGCAAGTCACTGTTAGATATAATAGCAAGATTGTCTAACTGGCTGAGTGCCCATAGGTATGTCGGGTCTGCACTTAAACCTGTCTCAACCGCGTGAATATGCCTCGAGGCTGTATCGTAGCAGTCTTTGATGGAATCAAAGCCGCTGAAACTTCCAAAAAGACTGAACCAAGGCGTAAAAATGTGAGCCGGAATCGTCTCTATATATTTATCAATCTCCACAACAGCTTCAACCAATTCAGCAGCTGAAACGGTGAGAGTTGGACGCGCATCCCCTTCTAAGTTTCCCCAGCGTGAGAGCGTTTCATTAATCTGCTCAACAGTGTCCAAGCTAGGAGAAAGTATGATCTGATGGATACGCTTACCTTTTTTCTCAGTATCAACCGGGAATCTGATATTCACCTCTGTCTGAATAATGAATCTTAGATTCGAATTTCCTCTAACTTTCAAAAGCCCTGTGCCATCGGGTTCCAGATTTTCTCTTATCTCTTTAAGCCATTTCTGATAAGTAAAGTCCCCTGTTCCTATGAGATTCACGCCCTTAGAGGTGGCAAAGCGGGCGATTTGGGATAGAGTCAGATTACGTGAAGAGCCCCCGGCGAATCTGCCATGAATGTGCAAGTCTGCTACAATTCGAGGCATTATTTGGTCATTCTCCACCGAATTAATAGGATAGACGAATTTCTGGAAGAGTTAATGGTTTTTCCTATATAAAAAACACTTATAAAAGTAGAACGCACTTGCAGAATAACAGGAAATACGCGCAAGAGAATTGAAGAAACTACACTATTGGTCTGCCAAGTTCCGCAGCTCTTGAGCGAATTTCATTTAATCGGCGAGCAATGAAGGCAGCTCTGGATAATTTTGTACGGTACTCCTTGTCTCTTTGCTTCACGTCAATCTGACCGTCGGCTAGTTTAACATCAAGTTCAGTCAGTTGCTCTCTAAGATTCTTTCGCTCACGAGATAGACTGCCATACTCCTCCTTCAGCGTTTGCCACTCGGACTTCGCTTCGGGCTCAAGTCTTTTGGGAGCTACATCAGAAGAACGTTTGAAAAGAGATCCAAACCATGATTTTATACGTCCCCATATTCCCATATTTATTCACCTAAACTTCTCTATAATTTTCTTTAAGGATCACAAGATGACGCATTGCTTGCCTAGGGGGTACTTCTTGATTGTTATACTTCTCAGCCGCTATGTGGACGCAGTACCTTGGGTAAAACGTAATAATCTTTGGGTTTGCTTTGAGGAACAACCACTCTCTCCCATCATCGTCCTTCAATGAGGCAATGAATTTCTCCTTTATCATTTGCTTTACCACCTTTTCAACATCATTACTGTTTTTGTTGAGCATCATTGGAAGCTGTACACGTAGTATTTGACTATTCCTTAGGCTATCCAATACATCGTAAAAATCAGGAACTGTCAACACCTGACTTATTTGCTTAATGTCTTTTTGATTCGGTATGTAGGTCCTAAAGTATTTGGTGACCTCATCAACGTATCTTGATGCTAAGGGTTCCATAATGTTCCCGTTTCTTATTTTCTCAATCATATTCTTGGGAGGAACGCGTATAAGGAACGCGTCGCGCGTCATGAAAACACATTCAGTCGGAAGCCCCTCGACCCATTCTGTGGTAACCATACCCATTTTGATCAGAGCGGATAGTATTGCATCTATGTCCATGGCTTTTAGTTTCAAGACATCCTTAAGCAGGTCTTCAAGATCTGCCTTGGTTGAATTTCCTTCTCTTGTTAGGTAGTCTAATATCAACGCTCTGCTTGGATCTGAGAATATCAATGCAATCCTTTGCTCCAAAGTAAGTGTCGGGAATCTTACAAGTTGCGGATAATATTCTTTCAGCGCCTTCTTCCCTTCCTTCTTTACCACGCGAGTAAAAATCTTTCCAGCTACTTCCGTCAGCCCCTCCTCAAAAACTGCAGCATCTTCGTCGGGAGCCATTATTAGGGCAACGAAGAAGTTCAGCTCTAGGCCTGAATAATAGCTTGCAATATTAAGATTCTCAACCTTCATCATCAGGAAACCCGGACCTCTCTCACCTAAGACGTGTGCTCCATAAATCTTCATTGCCAAATCAGGAGTTGCTTTGACATCCGGCGGGTATTTTGCTTCTACCACAGTCCCTATTCGGTCGTCCCACCGTACGAGTATGATCCCCAATGGCATTCTTTCGTCTCCGTTGACCATTCTTTCCTATATCATCAGAAGAGAAGTTGTCGCTAAAAATATTCTTTAAAATATATATATTTCTAATCAAATTTAAGACTTTCGCAAGCATAGCATCAGATTTAGTTTGATATTCTCAATATGTTTCTAATTATGTGCAAAAAACGCAAAAAGAAGATAATTGTTAAGTATTGTTCTTCGATATATGTCTTACTGCTAATTTAAATCGTTCACTGTATTTCCAAGTGGAACTGGTGGAGATCTGATTTTGAAGGTCGATGGCAAAATGACCAAATGCTATCTTTCTCGAAACTCACAAAAGAAGACACTCCCTTTGGTTTCAAAAACTCAACCGACTTCCAATCATGGCATTATGTGATCGTCTGCCATCTAGATTATATATCTCTGAATCAAGGAAAACGCCTTCAGTGCGTCTTGTGGATTAAGAATTATTATTGTATCTGTATAGCAGGAGATGATTTCTCTGATATTGATATTTTGACCAGCCAAAAGCTGTGTTATGAACGCAATGACCCCGGGTATATTTAACCAATCACTATGCAAACCCGTAAGTATTAATGCAACTAGTCCACAGGATACCA
>JBHLPJ010000023.1:0-13407 GCA_048939565.1 Promethearchaeota archaeon | reverse complement strand
GTAGACTTCTTTTTATTCCACGACAGGGATATTGCTCAACGCTGCGATGATTCAGTGGTTAGATTCGTCGATGGAAGTAGTACGTTAATTCGTCGGTCTAGAGGATACATTCCTGAGCCAATTTATCTGGAACAAAAGACAGATCTCTCTGTTTTGGGTGTGGGTGCAGAAGAGAATGTTGTATCCTGTTTGCTCTCCAATGGTAAGGCTTTTCTCTCCCAGTATATAGGCGAGACAGAAAACCTGAGCACATTCAGATTTTTTAAAGATACCATTAATCACATGTTAAGCCTTACAAAAATCGATGTTGATATGGTTGCTTGTGATCTCCATCCTGGATTCAATACAACTAGATATGCGCATAGATTTGCCGAAGAGCATAATTGCGAGATCTACCCTATTCAGCACCATTATGCGCATGTAGCTGCACTTATGAGTGAGCATAATATCAACGAGATAGTCTGTATAGTATGCGATGGGTTTGGGCTAGGCCTGGATGGGAACGCTTGGGGCGGAGAGGTGATTTATGGTGGACAAGATGGGATTCAACGGTTGGGACATTTAGAGGAGCAGCCAATGGTAGGGGGCGATTTAGCCACAAAGAATCCACTTAGAATGGCTGCGGGAATACTATATGGGGAAACGGAAGTAGAAGAATGGCTTTTGGATAAGGCCAATTTCTTTCCCTATGGCGAGACTGAAGTTAATGTTGTTTTGAAGCAACTTAGATCCGGTCGATTCATAAATACGACTAGTTGTGGTAGAATTTTAGATGCGATTTCGGCAATTCTGGATGTTTGCCACAAACGCACCTACGAGGGTGAGCCAGCGATGAGACTTGAAAGCACCGCTATTAAAGGCAAAGATGTTCTTGATTTGGCTCCCCAAATTCGTGGTAGTAAAATAGGTACAACAGGAATTGTCACAGAGGTATTTGAACATAGAGGAAATCATTCAGCAGCAGATCTGGCTTGTTCTGCCCAATCTTATCTTGCCAGAAGCCTGGCAGAGCTAGCTGTTTTGGAAGCAACAAGACTTAGCGTTAATTGCGTTGGATTTTCCGGGGGTGTTGCATTCAATGACCATATTACTCGTAAAATTAAGAAAAATGTTGAGAAGAGTGGATTAGAGTTTGTAGTTCACGGCGCGATTCCCCCGGGTGACGGTGGCATTTCCTTCGGCCAAACCATAGCTGCCTTAATGAAAACCAGGTTACTGATTAGCCAGAAAGTGTAAAAAAGATAGAAAGTATGTTTTATCCTTCGAATATGTGCCAAAATTCTTCCGGTTCTTCTCCTTCATTTAAGACGATTACATCGGCCCGTTCCAATCTGTCTCTGTCAAATCTCTCCGCAAGCATAGAACCCCGGTATCTTTCCATACCACTTGAATTCTTTCCAATCCACACATAGATTCTGTCGAATGCATCAATAACAAAAACGTCTTTTGAGTTCAAAAGATCCTTTCTGGCAGATACACTTGAGAATTTAACCTTTTCATATGATTCTCCAGATATTTGATACATTCTAACTTCTGTTGGTTTTTCAACAATTACTCGTTTGAGAAGACCTTTCTCATCCTCGGCGGTGATAGTGATTTTCCCGCCAAACAGATTTAAAAAGGCCGGTATCTCACTTCCTTCTTCAATAGTTGTAATTGTAGGCTTGCCCTTACGTTCAAGATCCAGCTGGGCAGAGCCTAAAGCCGATACAAATTTCTCGTCAACCGTACAAGATTTGCCGAGCCATATGAAAATCTGCATTCCATCATCGATTACATACGCATCCCCTGTGGCGAACTCTCCTGGTTCTGCTTTTTCTAGTTCACCTCTAACTACACGAAAGACCCTTACTTTGGACAAAGGTAATTTCCTCCGATCTTAGTATAGAATTCTATCTACAAGCATTTTTATTAACTTATTCATTCTCATTTATGAGTAAACATCAAGTCAATATTGATAATTGCGTTATCTTACAAGAAATTCCGTATTGGAGGGGCCTTGACTGCCGGAAAAACGAAAGAAAAGGCGTAAGAAGGATCATTATTTCAGATTGGCCAAAAGAGAGGATTACAGGTCTCGGGCAGCATATAAGCTCCTTCAATTAAACAAAAGATTCTCCCTTTTAGAGGAAGGTGATGTCGTCGTGGACTTAGGAGCAGCGCCGGGTGGGTGGCTTCAGGTATCCAAACAGACGGTCGGAGAAGGAGGATTTGTCCTGGGAGTTGACATTCAGCCAATTGCCGCCATCAACGGAATAGTAACTATGAAAAGAGATATAACCAAGACCACAACAGCAGAGGAGATATCAAGAACTCTCCCAAGAAAGGCAGATTTGGTTTTATCGGACTGCAGTCCGAAGGTATCGGGAATATGGGACGTTGATCATGCAAGACAGATTTATCTCGCAGAGGCTTCACTAAAAATCGCTTGTAGAATACTAAGAATAGGTGGGAGCCTTGTTGCTAAGATATTTCAGGGAAGGTTGCTGAAAGAACTCCTTTCCAGAATTAAAGAGATGTTTAGAAATGTACATGTTACCAAGCCAGAAGCTTCCAGAAAGAGGAGTGCTGAGATATATATAATTGCCAGAGATTTTCAAGGCATATCTACAGAAGATGGCTAGCCCTTCTCACAGTAAGTTATACCTTGTTTCTTTTGGAGATGGAACGTAGAACTGATTTCACTTCTTCCACCCCGGCCGTGGTGCGAATACTAATAGGGTCAAAATGAGTACGTGAGACCTCAAATCCGTTTTCTTTTAGCCTATTCATTACTTTGTCAAATGGAGGAATCTCTAGATTCATTCGATCACATAAAACGTGCAAATTGAAGTAGGTTGGGGGCATATTTGTCTCATTTAAGGCAAGGCGTATTATCCGAGTTACTCTATTATGCGTTCCCAGCATCTTTTCCTCGACGGTGTATAATGATTTTTCGCAGAAGTAGCCGTCAAATAACATCCCAATCCAAAGTGGCCCTGCCACGCCTGTTTTGACTGACGAGCAATTGGGGCATGCTTCTGGTATTTTGGGAATAAGACCGTTTATCGTCTCTCTATTCTCGCAATCAAAGCAGTGAAAGATATACCCAAGATTCTTCATTGATTCATTAGCACGATTTACACCCTTAGAAAAACGAAGATAAGCACGTATATAATGATCTGAACTATGGACAAAATAGACCTTAATTCCCAACTCGTGTCTTGCAGCTACTCTCGCTGTACATCCTATCAGAAGACGAACAGCAATCTCATGACAGTAATGCGTTCTAAGTGAATAGCCACCGTATTTCCTCAAGCAAACTTGAGGATATATTCCACATAAAGGGGGCATATCGGTTGCGGTCAGCGCAAGCAGAGAACTCCTCCGTTTTAAAGCTCTAATAGAAGATTCAAGGTATGGGGTAGGCGTTCCAAAAGGATCAACATCAATCACATCAAATCTCCTGCTTGGCTCAGAGTGTTCCGAAAGCATTGAATTAGCATCCATATTACAGACTCTGACTACTTCTTTTAGATCATTCAACTCTGCATTCTTCTTTGCCAATTCATAGGCCTTAGGGCTAATATCGTTCAATATTACGCTTCTTACTTTGTCTACCTCTAAAGCGAACCGTATACCTCGCACCCCGCAACCGGCCAAAGGTTCACACACATCTATTGGTGTCCCGAGTGTTTTCTGATACGTTTGGATAAGTACTATGGCTACATCACGATTAAGCTCCATTTTCGGATTGTAAAAGACAGGTAAGCGACGTGTCGGACTTATGCTGTCTGACTGAACTGGCGCTAAGAAAGAAACTCGTCCTTCTTTGTATAATTTAGTGGAGAATGTAAAATTCAATATCTTCTATCCCCCTTTGAGAACCAATAGTATATCGGACGAGATCTTTTCAGGCAGATATTCTCTGTTTTCTAGGGTAACTTCGTAAATCCTCACATTCGGTTTTCGCCTTATGGCTTCGAGCGTAGGATGATAATATCTTTGGGGGATAACGGCCAAGATGGGTTTTTCAGAGTCGAAAGCCCGAATTACCACATTCTGAAAGGCTTTGCTGAATAATTCCATTTTTCCTATTTCGTCTATTAAGAGCCAATCGGCTTTTTTGATGGCTTTCTCGATGGCAGTCACACCTACTGCTTCTAGATCTCCGAGATTTACTCGGTACTTGCCAACTGGAGGTCCGTTTCTTTCGTTAATGTGAGCAAGTGTGCCCTCTTTCTGATCTAGTAAATCAATTATTTTAAAACCAAGTCTTACTCCCTTTTCTCTTATCTCCGGAGACATTATTCCGCCAGTTCTAAGTCCTTTCGAACTTAGTATATCAAAAACTCTTTTTGCCACAGTGCTTTTTCCCACCCCCGGTCTCCCGCTTATGAGTACACGTACTTTGCGCATTAAAGATACCCCAGATTGTTGAAGAATCAGTTGTCAAAATTATTCGAGACATAGAATTCCTGATGCAGACCCTGCTATGATCTTTCTTCTATGACTTCAAATAGCTTCTTGGGCTTTTCTATTTGCTTTAGTTCTTTTCTCCGAATTACGGGCACTCCGCCAATATTTGGTGCTTCACACTTCCCTTCCATCACAAACATAACATCTCGATCTACTACCTTAGAAACACTGCCCATAACTGCAATTCTTTCTTCTATTCCCTTTTCCTTAGCTGAACCTACACCAGTAATTAGAACGTTTTTTTCTCTCTCAGCAACAGCGTTAAAGGGTGCGCTCTTTGTCCATAATACTCTCAGACCTAACTGAAGGAGTGCCTTCTGAACCAGACGTTCTAATGCACTATCTGGAATTGGTTGGTGCAACTCTTTTTCGATTGACTCTCTGTGCTTAATCATCCAAGAAAAAATGTCCAGAGGTACCGTCAAAGGGATATCAAAAACCTCTTCCAAACGAAGAGCCGTTGTTATTGTGCTATTCATGTTGCTCCTTTCATATTCGTATATGGCTTTTCTTGAAACTCCTATCAGCTCTGCGACATCACCAAGTGATAGATCTTCGGTCTCTCTAGCTTTCTTGAGTTTTTCTCCATCTATATTGGCGTATAATCCGCCACGCTTGGCATAGATAAGGGGTAACAGTCTCTCATAAAGGATTTTTGTTAAGGTAAAATAATTTACCACAGGAATGCTAAACCTTTCATAAACTACCCCATCTTCAACAGGAGCTTTTCTCGTTTTTTCCCCAATAATCAGAGGAGAGGCAGAAAAAAGCAGAGAAAATAGAGCAAGTTCCGTCGCGTGGAGTTCATGAAAATTATCAATGTTCAGGAGAATCTTCAGGAGAACCAGATGTGACTGTTTTCTTGCAGCTAGGTCAAAACACGAAGATCGAATACCATGTCGTTGAGAAACCATGTATCCTGTCTTCTGGAAGGTAGAAGCTACTTTCTTGAGATGTGCCAGCCTATCGGTCTCCATTGATGACAACCCAAATGTCAGATGTTGTTTACAATATTATTAAAATTTCCCTTTTTTTAATTTATTGGAGGGTTTTTTCAGGCGCACCAAACCCGATGACAGTAAGAGTTCGAAGTTTACGGCGAAGCTTTTGTATTTGCGGACGGTATAGATACGGATAAGATTCATCCTCATCTGGATTTGATTTATCGGTAAGGTCTAAAATCTTTCTGATAACGAAATTCTCGATCTTACCACCGCCAATGCTAAAAACACCTGGACCCAAGCTAATTCTTCTAATCAAGATGATAGGGAGCTTCAATTTTGAATAATACTCCTTTGGAAGTAGATTTGTCAAGATTTTCAGTTCTTCCTTGTCAAGGGGATATTTATTTCCGTCTCTTGTAATAACGTAGGGATCTTCTTCCCGCAATAGCTCCTTGAGCGTTTTGAAACGCTTCGGTAGATGATCATTGATAGACTTAATCTCCCTACTCCATATCGAGTGTAGGAAGCGATCATAGGCACGACGTTTATCCATTCTAAATCCCCTTTTTTTGATCCCATAATCTAGTGTCGCAAACCCACTCTAAAACCTTTTAGAATAGAAAAAGATTACTCGAATTTTGGCATGATTTTAGTCCAGAAATGGCTAATTGCAAATGGAATAGCATAAAATTCCTCTTCAAAGACATCAAATGATAGGGCAGATGTTAGGATTTCTTGACTCGTACCAATATATCCTTGATCGTCCATATCATAGCATACTTCAGGAACTGTATGATTAGAGAGAAGAAGTGATTTGTACAATTCGCTTTCTTTGGCTTTCGGTACCTTGTCAGGCTGGAGAATTCCAGCTCTAATAGATACCCACTTACCGACGATTGATATTATGACACAGTGGTCATGACCTTCTATTTTGTAAGGAATTTCAAAATGGTCTTTCTCCTCGATCAAATTATAGTTCAGATTCATCTTTGTTAAGTATTCTCCAATTCGCTTGTTGAGCTCGCTCATCTTTTCTCACCCGTTTTACCAAGAATATGAGAGAAACAGCATTTAAGAATATTGAGGTAAACTACTCCACCCTATCGGACGGAGCTTATAGCTATGCTCGGTATCAGTCCTACGCCGTGAGGAATAGTTTCAACTTCATCACACGCTAAATCAGGGGCTTGTTTACAAAAGCCCAGCCCGGTAATCCGCATATAGCGTTGGGCTATATTCCGTGCACCATTTAGGTCGGAGTTGAGGGTGTGTCCGCAAGCATTACATTTGAAGAATCCAATGTGTCGGGAAATATTCCTATTGTGACACCTGTTACACTCCTTGCTGGTGTAGTAGGGCCTAACATAGACCACTCTGATCCCTTTAAGGGTAGCTTTGTACTCCAAAAACAGCTGGAGTTCTCTGAATGCCCATTTATGCACCCACGTGTTGTATTTAGCAGTCCGTCTAATGTACGTCAGATCTTCCACCACCGGCACATCTCCTTCGGAAAGCTTGGAAACTATCTTCTTGGAAGCATTGTGGTTGACCCAAGTCATAAACCGTTTCCACCTGCCTTTAGACTTCTTAAGCTTTCGTCTAGCGGCTCGTGTGCCTTTCGCCTGGAGTTCAGCCACAAATCGCTCCCATCGAATTCATTTCTTTTTGATACTTCCGAAGAAGAAACAGTCGCTGGTGGCTGCCAACGTATTTACTGAGATCGACACCCAAAATCCTACAGTCGTTGTAACCCAATTGTATGTAGACCTCATTGGCGAATGTAAAACAGAAGAAGAACCGACCTTCATAATCTTTGACGAGTGTACCCTCACCCAGCCTCCAGTCAAGATATTTATCAAACACTTCAGGTATGCTTATCTGGAACTTGACTCTGCCTCTCATGGTTGACAAACAAAGGACTGTCAGATTATTGCTTATAGATACACATCTTGGGAAATTGTATCTGATAGACAGTCCTTCAGAGACTTTTGGCCTAGAGTGCGATCTCTTAATCATTTCTACTGCTTGTTTAATGGCGTTACACGCCAATTGAGCGTGAAGATTAAATCGTTTTCGGAGTTCATAATAGCATTGGTGGTGAAGTCTTACATTGTGCTTAATTCCGTTTTCCCACGCAGTATCAATACAGAACTGGACAGCCTGAGCATACACCCTCATAGTCTGGTCAAGAAACGCTGAAGAATCAGCAAGTTTCACTTTGGCGGTCACAACGACTTTCATGCTTTTAGTTATTTCACTAACTTATTCAATGTCCACCTCAATTCCTCTCCGCCCTTTCAGACAGCGTCTCCTTGAGGTGTTTCAGATGAAATTACATTTCCAGAGCCAGGCAAGGCCACGATTTCTCGATCTCTCATAACGATTCTCCCACCAACTATTGTTGTCATTGGTATTGCGTGGATTTTCCAACCAGAGAAAGGAGAGAACTTGGCTTTTGAAAGGAACATTTCCGCATCTATGCAAGTCTCCGATTTTGTGTCTATAAGTGTCAGATCAGCATCATAGCCTTCTGCAATTCTTCCTTTTTTCCCCAAGTTGAAGATTCTAGCAGGATTTTCAGAAGTTAGTTCAACAAGACGTTTCATACTCAGCCGTCCTGCCAAGACTTGGGTTAAGAGCAGGGGAAGTGTGGTTTCTAATCCTGGAATTCCTGATGGAGCTGAGGTAAAATCTCTCTTCTCTTCAATAGCATGGGGAGCATGATCACTGGCAACGATATCTATTAGTCCATCATTGACCACGTTTGCCCACAAGTATTCAGCGTCAGATTTTGTTCGGAGAGGTGGCAGCATTTTGGCAAAACCTTTCCACTGAGAAAGCGCTTTTTCGGTCAAAAATAAGTGATGTGGAGTCACTTCACAGGTAATCCGAGAATTTTTGCTCTTTGTGGTATGTATTGCTTGTAGCGAACCTTGACTACTCATGTGACACATATGCAACTTTGCACCAATTTCATTGTTGATTCGAATAAAACGGAGTATTGCTGATTTCTCCAATTCATCTTTATGAGAAGTCAAAAATTCCTGAATTTCAGAGTGATAGGGGTCGGGTTTGAGAGAGGTAGATGACCTCTCTTCAGGATGAAATGCAACTATCGTATTCAGTTTTGAGATTTCCCTAAAGACCGATGATAGTTGCCCATCATCATAGACGTCAATTTCGCCTATCGGACTAGGTAGGTAGATTTTAAAGGCGACAGCCCCAGTTTTGATCAGAGTCTGAAGATCACCAATACTCTTTGGAAGAGCAGAATAAAAACCAACATTAGTAATGATCTTCTGCCTCGCCTCTTTCATTTTTCTTCTTAGACCAGAGGGGGTTGTTATAGGGATCTTGTTATTGGGCATGTCAAGAACACTGGTAACGCCACCTGCTGCTGCAGCACACGTTCCGCTGTAAAAGTCTTCCTTGTATGATTGATTCATATCTCTTAGGTGGACATGAACATCAATCATGCCAGGGATTAGGAGTCTTTCCTTAGCATCGAGAGTCTCCCTGCCATCAGGGAGAGTTGAATTTTTACCGATTCTCACGATGACGCCATCTTTGATAATCAATGCGCCCGGGTAGAGTCCGTCTGGAGTGTATATCCTGGCATTCTTTATCTTCAGATCAGGATCCAAAATCAACACCTAATCAGGTTTAGTGAACTTTCTTGAGACTAATAAGGCAAATTCTCGAGGATACAAGATACCTACAAGACGATCCTCATAGTTTAATACAGGAAGAGCTTTTACTCTCTCTTCGAGCATTGCCTTGGCTGCATCTGCCACTTTCGCGTCTGGATGCACTGAAGGAGGGTTCTGACGCATAATATCAATAACTAGAAGATGTTTTATTCTTGCGTCTTGATGTCTTCCTGGAACTATTTCTCGAAAGGCCCCCATAGCATAAGCAATAGTTCTCTCGCTAACTAAACCGACCAGTTTATCACTTTCGATAACTGGGAGAGCCACTAGATCACGATCAATCATTAATCTACGAGCATGTACAACACGACTTTGTGGTGCTATAGTAAATACATCCTTTTTCATTATTTGCCCCGTGAAGATATCTTGAACTTCAGCACAAAGCCTAATCATATCGGTCGTTGTTATTATGCCTTTAAGTTCATTGTTCTCTAACACTGGTAGAGCAGAACGACCTGTCTTTAACATTATATCTGCAGCACTTTCTATATCTGTTTCAGGACTTACAGTTTCGAAAGTTGAGATCATGGCCGCTGAAATGTGAATACTTGAAGCTTGAAGACTGTCTAACCGACTTGAGCCAAGTCTGTCTGCTATGCTTTTTTCAGTGAGCAGACCTACAAACTTGTCTTCATCCGTAATTAGCAGCTGGGATATCTCGTTTTTTTCCATAAGATCTAAAGCGTGTGATATCAATTGATCCTTATCTACCGTTATGCAAGGTTCTGACATGACAGTTTCAATCTTCATTATTATTTGCCCCCTAATTCGATAACACTTCTGAGAATGTCACGTTTTGTAATTATTCCAACAAGACCTCCGCTAGATACTACTGGCAAGCCACCAATATTATGCAGTACCATTAACCTTGCTGCATTTGCAAGGTCTTCTGAGACGTCCACTGTTATCAAATCAGTCGACATGACATCTTCTGCTATTACAAGCGTTTTTTGAGCCAGCGATCTTCTAGTTCTTAGAAGAGACTGAGGATCCTTTATCCTAAGACTTCGAGAACGCAGGCCAGTTTCTACCTCAATTGGCTTTACGAATGTAAGGTCTCTCGAAGTTATCATTCCGATTGGTTTCTCACCTTCAACGATTACTATTCTAGAGACATTTGCCCTATTCATTAAGTCAATAATGTGAGTAATAGGATGACCTCGATTGGCAGTCTTCACTTCTCTTGTCATAAAATCCTTGACTTTAGCTCGTCCGCTATAAATCTCAGGAAATGCTTTTACGATGTCTGTTTTTGTAACTATGCCGATCAATCTCGAATCATCCGTAACTAAGACCCCGGATATATTGTTCTTCACCATTATTTCGGCGATGTTCAATATATCGCTTTTTCGGTCCACAGTCATCGGATTCTTGGTCATAATCTGCTGCACCAGAACCTGGTCTATCGGTCTACGTCGCCATATTGGTTCACTTTGTTCTATGGCTCTTATCATATCCTTTTGAGTAATTATTCCGATTGGAGTCTCATTCTCGTCGATGACTGGCAGTCGAGTTATTTCATGTTTTAACATAAGTTTCCTGGCACGAGCAAGCGTATCATTAGATTTCATTACAACGACAGGAGAGACCATAATCTCGGAAGCATCCATTGGGTGTATCCCCCTCGAGAACTAACTAATGGTCTAAGATTATTTATGCATTATGCGAGTCAGGCTTTCCTAAAGCGAGAGTTCAAGATATGTAAATCAAAATTAATATCCAAATATTCGTAGATTATCTCAATACGGCTTTCCTCGACGATTTATAGCCTAGATAGAGATAGATAAAATCTAGGAATGTCAGGAGTAGCTAATCTGGCCTCCCCCTGGTGGAATTATATTTTGGAATTTTGTTGGTAGAATTGCTTGAGCCCTTTCCTTTCGAGCTTTTGGGAGTTTCTGAATCATATCTGCCTTCAGTGATTTTACCAGCTGTCCGAATTTCAGATCTCCAGGAGTTATTACTGCAAATACTCTAGTTTGAGATTCTATAGCATTAACAGGTCCACATATCGGAATAATATGCTCATTTTCGAATTGGATTCCGACAGCCAGCTTCAAAGGCACTCCTCGCACATAATTTCTCTCTCCTTTGACGATAATAGCGCCTTTAGCCAGATATTCCCCCGATGGCGGAGAAAAAGAAACCTGATCGGCATTAACCCAGTATACATCTATTTGTCCCAAACCGGCATTCCAAGCTCTTGAGAATGACGCAGCAAACTCTGCAGCCTGGTTGATAGTCGTTTCCGGTACGTTCTTTCCCTCAGTTTTGACTATGACAGCCGGCGCACCATGGATGTTTGCATGCATAAATATGTCTTGACGTGTCATGTGTTTTTTGACAAGAATTTCATTGGTTTTCGCGTCTCGACCTCCAATCACAAGAAAGGCATCAGATGAGAAAAACCAGCGGAACCTTTCATACCATTTTTTCGATCTCCGCTTAACCAGAGCTATTGGCTTCTCTTTAGGGGGTTCCTTTAAGCCGACCTTCTTCGTTAAAGTCTTTTCGAGCGCAATCTTGGCCCCTCTAACCTTGGCTTCAGCTTTCTTGGCCTTTTCATAAAGCCTGGCCGCATTCTCGCTTGCAGTAGCTCTGAAATCCAAAGAAATCAACTCGTCATTTAGACTTACGATGGCACTCGCCGATGAGGCATCTAACCTATCTAAGATGGTAGCATAAGACAAACCCCTTTCCTTATCCTCATTGAGACTCTCAATTATCTCCCCCCAAGAATAACCTTCTTTTCTAGATCTCTTGAGTCTAGATAGTAAGTCTTCAATCAGATGAAAATTGGCATAGATCAAATCCGCATGATGCTTATACTCAACAGCAAGCTTTTGCATCTGTGCTATTTTTTCTCTTTGCTTTTCAGATATTCTAAGTAATTCACCTTTTTTCTCATCAATTTCATCGTATAGCTCTTCCCCCATCTCAAGTGATTCAGCCAAACTGAAATATGTATCAGCAGCTTCATTGAATGATGAAAAGACTTTGCTATCCAGATGGGCGTATTTTCTGAAAATGAATGGGAGAACATTAACCGGAGTCTCATTTTCATAAACTATATTCGGTTCAAAATCTGCAGCTTCAACTCTCCCAAAAATCCCCAAGATTTCAGCATAAATCTTCTTAGTTTCATCCAAAGATACTTCCTTGGCACTCTTAGATTGGTCCAAATCTGAACGAAGACAAATTTCTTCAGCGTATTCCGACCCTATGTTTAGATTCGTAACAAGAGTACGAGCTAAATCAGAATCTGAAGATGAGAAAATAGTGATGAAGTCATTCTCTGTCAGTTCCGTGATGTCCTTGCCTCTTTTGGGTGGAAATGCAAACTGCTCTTTAAGTATAATGTCACGATCCCTCATACGCCTGTAGTGCTGAGCTAAAACGATTTTTCCTTTCCAGTCTACAAGGATCATATTACCTACACCGAAAAGTTCAATAATGACCGTGTAACTATCCTCTCCTTGTCCTGCCTTGAGAACCATTATCCTGTCCAGATTGTACTGATATATATCAGTCAAAAGACGTCGTTTTAGACGCGATCGAAGCGCCCTGCAAAACATGGGTGGGGATTTGGGCAGCGGTTGCTCATAGTTGGTCACGTGAACACGATAGCCAGGTTCTATGAGAAGAACTAATGATTTCCCCTCTCTGGATCTGAATTTAAACAAAAATTTATTACTAACTTGGTAGATGTTGTTTACCCAAGATCCTTTAATCAAAGGAGACAACTCTGTGGCAATTGCAGCCACATCAATATTCGACATTGAAGCTTTGGGTGTAATACTCAATTTCAATTCCCGCCAACAGGAGGATTAGATCTTGCGAGACAAGGACAAAGTGTATTATGGGAAAATTATACTCGCCATAATAACCGGTATTGTATGTGGGATACTTAACGGAATATTTAACCCACCTTTCGAAGGTAAATATGGAGCAATATTGGGTATATGTATGCTATTTGCAACATATCCTATAACAGTTTATGGCCTGGCGATTGATCTGGATGCGGTCGGGGGGCGAAGATCGGCGTTCACTTCGGGTCTCCTTCAGTTCTTCTTCTTATGGATAGTTGTTTGGACTCTCACATTCTCAATCATTCGTATATAGCAGATATTTCTCATATAGGTCTTTAAAATATATGTGTTTTAACATAACTGGAGGAGATCGTATAATAGATAGCATGATAACTAAAGCAACTCCTTTGCTATTAAAAGAAGAGAAGTTACGTTACTCACTTTTGATGGTCAGGAACGCATAACTGAAATCATGGATTTCCTCTC
>JBHLPJ010000121.1:0-4218 GCA_048939565.1 Promethearchaeota archaeon | reverse complement strand
GTGCAACGGAGCCTGCCATGCGTAATGGCATTAGATCTGTAATTTATCACGTAGGGCTTTCGAAAAAGACAGATTCGGCGGAACTCTCAGGATTAGTTGATGAAAAATCAAAAGAGTTCATTGTCAATCTGAAGGAAGCCAAGAACAGAATCGCAGAGATTGGGGCAAAGCGAATTGTTGATGGTATGGATGTAGTCACCCACTGTCACAGTTCGGTTGTAAGCGGGATTTTTAGTGAGGCTTGGAACCAAGGAAAGAAGTTCAGAGTCGTCTGTACAGAAACCAGGCCTCTTTATCAAGGAAGGATTACGGCCAGAGAACTAATAGATGCTGGTATACCTACGACAATGGTTGTGGATTCAGCCATGCGGTGGGTAATGAAGACCAAAGAGATAGATTTTGCCATCGTCGGGGCTGATGCGATAACCTCGGAGGGTGTTGTTATCAACAAAGTAGGGACAAGACTCTTGGCACTCGCAGCCAAGGAATTTGATGTTCCATTTTATGTTGCAACTCCTCTTGCAAAGTTCTCTCCGGAGACTGTGGCAGGAAAGCTTGAGGAAATAGAAATGCGTAGTTCAGGTGAACTATGGGAGAATCCTCCCCCAGGTCTTAATATTGAGAATCCGGCCTTTGAGACAGTTGCAAGAGAATACATAGATGGACTTATTACAGAAGAAGGGATTTTCCCGCCTTCTTACATTATTGCTGTTGCTTCTCAAAAGCACCCATTTATGTTTGAATAAACATCTTATTGGGAGGTGTCTCTATGCCCAAATTTGCTGCAAAAATTCTGGACCTCGAGCTTGACGAAAAGGTAATACTGAACAGGAAGGATGCAAGAAAGCTCAAAGTAGATATAGAAACCCGTCTGCTTCTCAAATCAAAGAAAAGTGACACTCTAAAAGAGATAATTCTCACCGACAGTCTAGTTCAGTCAGGTCAAATTGGCTTGACGCCACAAATTCAGGAGATTCTTATGATTAAAGAAAATGATACTATTGATGTCTCTGCAAAAGATGAACCCAAGTCTTTTCCCTATCTTTCACGGATGCTTAACGGAGAAAAACTCGAAAGAGATGAGATATTCTCAATTGTTCAGGATATTGTATCGGGAAATCTCTCAGAGGTTGAGATGTCTGCTTTTATTCTCGCCCAGCATTTCCGAGAAATAACCATGGATGAAGTCGAAGCCCTGACTCGAGCAACTGCAGAAACAGGCCAGGTAATTGACTTCGAAGAGCCAGTCTATGATAAACACAGCATTGGGGGAGTCCCCGGTAACAAGGTCTCACTGCTTATCGTCCCAATTGTTGCTGCGGCAGGGTTGCCGATACCAAAAACAAGCAGCCGAGCGATTACTTCCCCCGCAGGCACTGCTGATACTTTTGAGGTTTTAGCCCCTGTGGAATTTTCGGCAGATGAGCTAATACAGTTGATCAAGAAAGTTAGAGGAGCACTAGTCTGGGGAGGCACCCTCAATATCGCTCCTGCAGATGATATTCTTATTGATGTGGTCGAACACCCTTTGAAAATAGATCCTGTTTCACAAATGCTTTCCTCCATTATGTCAAAGAAAATCGCGGTGGGCGTGGATGCGTTGGTTCTTGACATTCCAATAGGGCTCGGAACAAAAGTGCCAAACAAGGATGTGGCAACCGATCTTTCACGGAAATTTGTCGAGTTAGGAACCAGACTAAATATCAGAGTTGAGATAGGGATAACTTATGGAGATCAGCCCGTAGGTCATGCCATTGGACCCGCACTAGAGGCCAAGGAAGCTCTAGAGTCGCTTATGGGAGGCAAGAAATCAACTTCTCTTGTAGAAAAGTCTGTAGCACTTGCGGGTATGCTAATAGAGATGTCTGGGAAAACAGCTAGAGGTCAAGGACGCATCTTGGCCAAAGAGATCCTTAATAGTGGAAAAGCTCTAGAGAAGATGAAAGAAATCATTGACGCTCAAGGAGGGAATCGAGACATAAAACCCGATGACATACAATTGGGAGAACACCAGGTAGACATTCCAGCCCCAGTGGCAGGATACATAGTTGAAGTCAACAACATCAACATTAATAAAATCGCCAAAACAGCCGGTGCTCCAGATCACAAAGGGGCAGGATTATACATCTATAAGAAGCGGGGGGGATATGTAAAACGGGGTGAACCCTTGCTTACGATATACTCTGAAACAGCATCGAAGTTAAGAGAGGCACAGAGCTTGGTAGTCAAGCTTGAACCAATTACAATTGAAGGCATGCTTCTCAAACGCGTTTCTGCCTACTACTAGTCCTTCTGGGGCCATTTTAGCATACCTTTTAAGGTTTTGCATGACTTAAATACTATTATTGATCTTGCTATTCTGATCAAATCAGACTTAATACTATTCAAGGAGGAATAGGGAGGAAAGCCTTTGAAGATACTCCTTTACGAACACCTATCAGGTGGCGGTCTTGTAAAAAAGGATGACGCAGTTCCCTGGCTTAGCGAAGGGTACGCATTGCTAAGCACCTTAGCAGAGGACTTCAAAAGGCTCAAACATGAAGTATATGCCACCCTTGACTATAGAATTGCAAACTATACGCCTCCAATAGAAGCAAGGATCGCAACTATCCTCAAACCCTCAAACGATTTCTTGGAAGTCTTCAAATTCAATCTAGCTGATGTAGAAGCTGCGATTATAACGGCTCCTGAATCTGAGAATATTCTGCTAAACCTTACGGAAGCTGCTGAAAAGAAAGATATACTCGTATTTGGCCCAGCATCAGAAGTGATCCGATTAGCTTCAAATAAGAGAGAGACCTTCAAGATCGCCCTAGATTTGAACCTGCCGGTGCCCAAAGCTAAATTCATCCCCTTCTCTAGCGAAATCGGTGAAATTGGTGCTATGGCAGAAGAAATGGGATATCCACTTATCTTCAAACCGCTGGACGGAGCCGATTGCAGAGGAATCACCATAGTGAGGGAAGAATCCCGAATATCCTCTGCAATCGAGAATCTAAGACAAGAAACTGATCTTGATTGTTTTATGATCTACCCTTATATCAAGGGGTTAGCAGCAAGCGCAACCCTAATCGTCAACGAAGAAGGGGCCTGTCCCATAGGGCTTAGTGCTCAAGAACTCTCCTTATCTCCTTCAGGAGACCTAAGATGTGAGAGTGGATATGTTCCGTTGAAGCACCTACTAGAAGAGAAGGCTATAGAAAATG
This sequence comes from Promethearchaeota archaeon, assembly GCA_048939565.1. Classification (GTDB taxonomy): domain Archaea; phylum Asgardarchaeota; class Odinarchaeia; order Odinarchaeales; family JBHLKK01; genus JBHLKK01. Next base: position 1,012 of record JBHLPJ010000121.1, on the reverse strand, counting down.
CCATGAAAATAGTCCGGGAAATTAAGGGGCTTACGGGATGGGTTGACGTTGATTTCATTCTAAGTGAACGTAGAGAAACTGTCTTCATGGAGATCAATGCAAGAATCACAAAAAACTATCTGGTAATAAGGAGAGCAATATCTGGAAATCCGGCTGAAATGATATTCAACGCGATAATAAACCGAAAACTCCCTGAAGAAGTATCTCTGCTGAACACAGCATTCTTCGCCAAAATCCCTCTGAGACTGACAAAAATGTCCATTGCTCGTGTTAAAGGTTTGGCAGTGTTACACGGTATAGTTGGCCCACCATTCCCATTTAAGGGAAATCCAACGGCAGCAGTGGTCGTTTCGGAGGGAGAAGATCTGACAGAAGCAAAAGAAAAGCTTAGTTTCAGAAAACGAACACTGCAAGAGATTTCCGATTAGAGAACATATTAAATGTCTAATATCATCACATATAGTTTTTCAAGAATTCTGAATCCCAGCTTTTCATACATTCCTCTCGCCTCTATGTTATCAACCTGCGTGTTAAGCAATATCTTCCTCACACCCTTTTTCTTAAACCATTCAATGGCATTTATGGTCAGCCTTGTTCCTATCCTTTGCCGACGGTAATCTGGATGAACCGCTATTCTTGCGTAGTGTCCTGTCTTTTCCCTTATCGTGTTAAAATTGTAGGCCACAACTTTTTTGTTCATTATACCGACAAAAAAAGACGCTTCTGGTAGTTTTGACCATCGTATAAACTCGTCTCGAGTGGTATGCCAAAAAGGCTCAAAGCATTTCTGTTCTAACTCGAGCAAATCCTCAAGATCATCTGATTCAAAAGGTCTTATCAGCAGTAGTTGGTTTCCCTTTAGAGGAGTGAAAAAATCTGTCTTTTCATGGCCAAGAAGAGTCTCCTGTATCCTAAACCCATGTTTCAGGAAGAAACCTCGTGATTCCTCAGCCACAAACCCCGCTCTAATCTCGCGACAACGCCTTCTTTTCAAAGCATCAATAATACTATC
>JBHLPJ010000022.1:0-13574 GCA_048939565.1 Promethearchaeota archaeon | reverse complement strand
TATCTTGATAGGGATCTTGTAGAGTGAACAGATTATATTTTCTAAATCCCGATTCGTTGAGAGTTAATCCTCATAGCCCAAGCGGATTAGTTAGTGCAAAAAGACCTCCAGGTTAATTCTCATTCAAACTGTTAAAACAAAAAAAAGAGCGAGTCTTTTTAGCGCTTTCGCATAAATCGGGATTGTCATTGCATCAGTCAAGTTTTTTAAGTCTTTACGAGCTAAAGGCAGCTCGAATATTGGAGGCTTCAAGATGGAAGCAAAGATCATTTCCAAAACTGCTTTTACCGTGATCGGGATTGAAGGGAGTGGTGATGCCAGCAAAGGTCCTGAATGGATCCCACCATTATGGGACCAGGCATTTGGCCGGTTTGATGAGGTTAAAGACCTCGTTACTGGTAAGGGGGCCTGGGGGCTCATGAGCGCAATTGACAAATACTTAGCTCCTTGGAAAGGGAAAGGAAAGTATTTGGCAGGGTGGGAAGTCAAACTGGGCACAAAGCCACCAAAGGGCTGGAAAACATGGGATGTCCCAGAACAGAGATTCGTGGCGATCGCCTGCACAATATCAACTTACGGAGATGCGATGAAGTATTTCTATCAAGAATTCTCACCAAAAGAAGGCTTTGAGCAATCAGGTGCGATTCATGAATACTATCCCGAGGGTTTCCAAGATGCGGAAAAGGATACGCTGTACCTGTATATCCCAGTCAAGAAGAAATAAAGGATAAGCACAAACACAGGTTTTTCTCCTTTTTCTTTTTCCAGTTACTCTTATTAGATTCGGATCCCTGCTCGTATAATAAAAGCCATGTAAGGAAAATCTTTTTATTTGATCATGAATTATGATGCGGAAAAAGGAAGGTGAAAAGATGAAGGTCTTGATAGTCTACGCGCATCCTAATCCAAGATCATTCTGCCATGCTGTCTTAGAATCATTCACTAAAGGACTTAAGGATGCAGGGCATACTTTCGAGGTTCTTGATTTGTATAACCTGGGATTTCACACAACTTTCAAAGCAGAGGATCTGGTTCAATTTAGGGGAGGAAAAATGCCCCAAGACGTGCTGGATCAGCAGGAAAAGGTATCCCAAGCAGATGCCATGGCATTCATCTACCCTACCGTAGGATTTTATCTACCATCTATTCTCATGGGATGGCAAGAACGGATTTTCAGCTTCGGATTTGCTTATACAGCAGGTAAAGAGGGGACAAAGGGACTTCTCGGGGACAAGAAAGCCATAAACATAAGTACGACGGGCATGTCTGAGGAATTCTATAGGGCCTCAGGGACAGGAGATGCGACGAAAAAACTAATCGGTGCAGTCTATTGGTTGGCTGGGATCAAAGATTACAAAATAGTCAACCTATATTCGCCAAGGGCGGTCGGAGACGAGGTCCGAAAGAAGTATCTGGAGAAGGCATACAGTTTGGGCAAAGAGTTCTAAAAAGCGAAATCTCTCCCTTTCTTTTTGTATTTGTGTTTCCAATAGGCATTGGTTACTGAAAAGACAGTCTTCCTTCAATTGATCGATTTATATTTTGGTGGTTGCGAAGGTATTCCTCCAGCACCTCTTTTGCTGACGTCGAAATTACTCTTCTTTTTCCCGACTCTAAAAGGTCATCTTGCGATATGTCAAGGTATGATTTTGAATTGTTGAAGTGGTATCCCTGTAGACAGACTGAATAGGAATCTGTATCCGAGGCATCTTCTCCGCTAATCTTGAGCGATACAAGCCCATGTCTTTTATCACTATAGACTGCCTTCACTTTATTATTCACTTGATAGCATTCGCCTTCACTGTTTCTATTTTCTGTGCGCATGATGTGGGAGAAGATTTTCTTCAGTCTTTCACCGTTTATTGTGTATCGTGTCAAAGTGTCATCGTAGGGGAAACAAGCGTATAAGTCCTTCAGTGTAACCAAAGGACCCATTTCCTTGGCCCTGATTGAGCCACTTCCAAGCAGCATTACATCACATTCTGCCACTTCCGCGAAAGAGTCCGCGAGCAGGTTCCCAAGAGTTGTCTCTATCTCTCTGGCAGGGTGCGTCAAGGTTCGAGCAAGTTTGCAGATCATGGTGTTGTATTTTCGGTCGACTTCTTTTTGGAATGAGTTTATGTAATCCTGGAGTTTATCATCAGGTTCAGCAAGATTCTCATCTATTGGAATAAGCTGCCATTTGTATTCAACAACGCTATTTGTATCATCATCGACTATTATATCGAATCTTCCGATCTGATCGGTTCCTACACCTGCCTGAGCGATGAGGATTCCATTCTCCATAGCTGGCTCTTTGAGGATTGTGTGTGAATGCCCACCAAGAATGATGTCAACCCCCCATTCAGGTCTAAGAAGTTTTGCCAATTCTATGTCCGATTCAAAACCAATGTGGGTCAGCAGAATGGTGAGGTCTATATCGTCATTCTTGTAGGCATTGGTTATTCTGCCTACTTCGCGGCCTGCCTCCTCCAGGGAAACAAAGCTCCCGATAAGCTTGTCGCTTTTGATAGAATCCATCACTTTTTCTGTGATTATGCCGGTAAACAGTATGTCAAATCCAGCCTTCTTAAGTATAACATAGGGTTGCATTAGCCGCTTGTTATATTGCTTAATGTATAGATTGGCGTTGACGATCGGAAAATTGGCCATTTTCTCCAGAAATAGAAGATGGGGTAGACCGTAATCAAATTCGTGATTGCCAAGAGCCACAACATCTGGAGCCAAATAATTCATGATTTCGATAGTAGATATGCCTTTATACTCAGAATCTATAAGCGATCCTTGGACCATGTCACCGGAAATAACGTAAAGAACGTTCTCCTCTTCTCTACGTACTTGATTTATGTATCCGGATAAGAGCGCAAGCCCTCCAATTAGCTTTCCTCCCTTGCCTTCAACTTCGGCCAAAAAGTCCCCATGCATATCATTGGAATGCAGGATAGTAAACTTCTTTAGGTTCATCAAAACAGCTCCTTGCCCTTTTTCCACATTTTGAAACATGCATCTCACATTAAGCACGTATCACCTTTTTATACTTATATAGACAGATTAGTCGCGTTCTGTTGCCGAAGAATAGGAAAGTAAAGGAACTATTAAGGAAACAGATTCTCTATAAAACAACGGAGGGGAGCGTCTCTTGCTTCCTATTATTATTGGCACAATTACGGGAGAGCTGATCATACCGCTCATTAAGGATGAAATTAAGAGACTTGCAGGATGGCTTTTTGACAAACTCAAAAGAAAGGTCAAAAAAGGAGCTCTGGAGAAAGAGCTGTCAAAGGTAATTGTCAGCGGAGATGTAGATGATTTTTTCAAGAAATATAGCGAAGTTCTAACCCAGAATCAGATAGAGCAAATCAGGAGTTTGGTTGCACTCAAAGACTCTGCGGTCTCTGCAGCGCATATTATAAACAAAAGGCTATATGAAGAAAAAAACATTAGAAAATTGGAGGAATTTATGGAACTATTGAAGGATGTTGGTAGCAGCTTCCATTTTGGTGAAAGTTTAAGACTGAAGGTTACAGACCCCGATACCGATAAAACAGTCAAAATAGACGACATAAACTATGCTTTGGCACTTTTTGCGAAGCTAATCGGTTCAGCTTACACACAAAGTGCTAGACGATCTACGCCCTACATGAAGGGTTGGGCCTTAGGATACGAGGCTAAAGTGAAGGTTGAGGTATCTCTATCAAAATGGCTCGAGAAACAACCCTCAGATTCATCAAGATGGGTAGGTGTAAGTAAGCTCATGCGGGAGAGACACGATCACGTGGGCTTTTTGGATGCATCTAGAAGGATAATTGAAGCCTACCAACGTGGAAGAAAAGCAAGTGATATTTATGATAAGGCAGTTGAGAGTTTTACCTCAGCTTCATATTATGTTCAAAATGCTTCTGTAAAGGAGGAATACCACAAACTTTCCAAAGATTATCTCGAAGCTCTTGTTTTAGGTTTTAAGGGGGAGGCAAAATACTGGCTTTCTCCAGTACTGAGCGCCACTACTGAATGGTCGATGGGGAGTATTATTCGCGATCTAGAGCTAGTACTCGGCGCTCCAGGAGATCTGATGCAGAGAGTATATCAGGAATTTCCCCAAGAGGAAAGCCATCTTCTCAGAACTGCTATCTCGGAGTACAATACCCTTAAAATGGGACGCAGTGAATCGTTTGATCTCTTCTCAGAAGCCTGCAATGTATGTCCAGAGGGCAGCGAGAAGGCTACGCTTGAGAAGAGGAAGAAGGAAATCAGAGAGGTTATCGATGCGGTCAGCGGTATTGAATTTGAAAAGTTGCTGAGAGACTTCGAAGGATAATTTCTGGAATCGATGTAATGATTGGCGAAAGAATAATCCAGAAACTGCCAATGATTCTGATCAAGAGGGTTCAAGCAATATTGTCGGTAGATATGTGGAATGCTTATCTTGGCAAGCGTTCGGTACAGTAACTAATTGATATTTATTAGATCCCATTCAATTGAGGCTCAATCTCATTAAAATCAAGTAAATAAAGCTTATAAACTGTCAATTATTACTCAGACCCATGAAAGTCGGACTTCAGATTCCAAACTTTACGTTTCCTAATGGGCCTGAAGGGTTTGCTAAGGACATAAAAGATATTGCTATCACGGCTGAAAAAGCAGGATTCTATAGCATATGGGTGATGGATCATTTTTTCCAACTGGGGAGAAGTGATGGTCTCAAGCAAAGACCAGGCGATTACATTTTAGGACCGGCTGAAGACGATATGCACGAAGGCTACTCTCTGCTAAATTATATTGCCGCATTAACAAGAAGAGTTAAACTGGGCACTCTGGTTACAGGGAACATCTACAGACACCCCGGAGTTCTGGTCAAAACCGTAACGACTTTGGACATTATGTCTGGGGGACGAGCTTATTTTGGCACCGGTGCTGGCTGGTTTGAAAGAGAATCAATTGGCTTAGGCGTTCCGTTTTATACTTGGAAGATTCGTTTCGAGATGTTGGAGGAATCCCTTCAGATTGCAAAGCAAATGTGGAGTGATAACAACGGTGAATTCATGGGTAAGCACTATAAACTGAAAGAAACGCTCTGCAATCCCCAGCCCATTCAAAAACCCCATCCACCTATTCTAATTGGAGGAATGGGTCCAAAAAAGACTCTTCGTTTTGTGGCTAAATATGCAGACGGATGTAATCTGTTTACACGTGCAGGATTGGGGACTGTTAAAAATGCATTGAATACTCTTAGAAAACATTGTGAGGATGTTGGACGGTCTTATTATGAGATTGAAAAAACAACTTTGGGAAATGTGTTTTTGGGGCATTCAGAATTGCCAGATTCTATGGAATGGAAAGGAAGAAATGATGTTACTTACAAATCCAGATTACTGAAGACGGCAGAGGAAACCATTGATCATTTGAAAGAACTGGCCAAGATAGGCATTGATCATGCGATATTCAATATGCGATATCCTCTTGATCAATACAAGCCGCTGGAGATATTTCAGAACGAAATAATCCCGGCAGTATCAGATATGTAAAAAAAGAGGAAGTCGGTGATTTTATGGCAGAGAAAAGCAAAGTCAAGATAACGGTCCTAAAGAAGATGAATACAAGGGATGTATTCGGTGATAGCCCTCCTCTGAATAAGTTTTCAGAGGCTTGCAGCGTATTTGAAGAGGGCCAAGAGTTTATTGTCGGGGATGATGGAGAGATGCCAGAGGGGTTCTGCTACTGGGCTTGGAATGACATTTTCACAGTGGTAACCACACTGCGGTATGGCGGAAGCTTTTCAAAAACAAAGGATAGGGAAACTCCCGACGTGAGTTGTTGTACAGATGGGCTGAGGCCGGTCATATTCAAGATCGAACGCATTTAACTTGTAGATGACAAAAAAACAAGGAGAAAGTGTGTAATGATTGAATCTATGCTTTGATCTTTTTAGCAATAGCCTCAGCTGATTTGATGAGAGGATATGCAGTTGGCGGCGCAGTAAGCAAAGGATGAGTTCCGATCTGTGTAGCTAAGATGGAATATATGGTCATTCTGTTCTGAATTGCAAGTCCAATGATATTTGTCAGTTCTCCAGTGCTTGGTCCGGCCACAACCTCTCCACCAAGTATCATACCTGATTCCCGAGAGACAATCAGTTTAACAAGTTGCTTGTGTGTATTGGGCATTGCTCCAGGATGCTTATCAACACCCTCAAAGGTTCCAGTAACAATATCAAACCCTTCCTTGACGGCTGCGTTCTCGGTTAATCCTGCTGAGCCATAGCCATTTTCTCCTATAGCGGTGCAAAAAATGGGAATGATTCCACTAAATGTTTTCAACGCAGAGAGCTTATAAAGGTTCATGCCAGCTATTCTCGCTTCTGCACAAGCAGTAGAAGCGAGCATGACACCGCTCACCTTTCTGGTGTTGAAATCTCTCTTCTCGGCACAGTCCCCTACTGCAAAGATGTCTTTGTTATCCGTTCTCATATATTCATCCGCCTTGATGAATCCCATCTCGTTTAGTTTTATCCCTGACTCTTCAGCAAGACTTGTATTGGGACGATAGCCCATAGATAAGACTACCGCATCGGCTTCGAGTTTTTCACCGTTATTCAGTAGAACACCAGTAGCTTTTCGATCTCCTAATATCTCTTTGACCCCAGAACCGGTCTCCAACTTCACACCCCTTTCCTTGATAGTCTCCTCAGCTTCGACTGCTATCTCATCGTCAAAAACAAGACCCAGTATGTGAGGTAAGATTTCAACAATGGTTACATCTTTGTCACGCTTTCTTAACTCATCTGATACCTCCACACCGATGAAGCCACCACCGATGGTGACTATTTTTTCAAATCCATCAAGCTTCGCGGCAATTTCATCAAGATATCTTTTATCTTTGGGTATTGTAAAGACATTCTCCAAATTCGCTCCTTTAAGCCATCTGGGAACCGCCGGCTTAGAACCTGTTGCCAATACGAGCTTTTCGAAACCGATCTCTGTGCCATCAGCAGTTTTACAAACATTGTTCTCCGAATCTATGGAAACCGCCTCTCCAACCATGATTTCTACACCAGCATTGGTTAAGACCGCATCTGCTATGATGTTTTTATCACTGGTTATTGACCCAAAGATGTATGGAATTGCACAAGGAACGAGCACTTCTCTTTCTTTCCGAACAAGCAGGAATTTCTTGTCAGGATAACAGCTTTTTCCAGTTACTGCAGCAATAATGCCTGCAGCACTTCCACCGATTACTAATACATCTGTCTTTTTCACAATTCTTCCTCCGTTTTCTTTTTTCGTCTCACATGAAATTCATATAGATACGAAACTTTGCCCTTTGAAAACCGGTATCTATTTTTGGTTACTTTTATATTTTATGATTATAAAACAAGTTACGGGAATAGCTTAATAGAGGGCATTAATTATCAATGGATGATGGATTTCCTGTCTGGCTTGATTAGAATTGGATACCAAGTCTGCAATGATTAGAACCGCAATATTCTAAAACCTTAGTTGAATAGTAAACTTAGAGGATATATCGGGGATTACATAATGACAAAAGAGAGCCTATCAATAGGCATAGAGAGAATAAAGAAAGTAGAGGGATTTGATAAGGTGGAGTTTATCATCCTCTATGGTTCTGCAGCAAGAGGCTTGATGAGAGAATCATCGGATATTGATCTTTGTATATATTACGATGCGCCCCCCGAGGAGGCATCAAGATTTAGACTCAAGGTTCTTTCAGAACTCTTTGATGACAAGTATGATGTTCAGATTTTCCAACAACTCCCTCTATATGTGAGGAGAGATGTGCTAAAGGGGGAACCGGTCTATTGCAAGGATACGGTGTTTCTATATGAGGTTGCCATAAGAACAATAAGGGATTTTGAGGAGTATAAACACAGATTCTATGATTATATCGGTGAGGGAGTAATTGCATGAGGAGAGAAATCATTAAGACAAAGATAAGAGAGATAGAAGAAAGTGTCAAATTGGTCAAGGAACATCTGCCTGATAATTTTGAAGAATTCCTTAATTTGGGTTTAGTAAAGGATGGTATCTATAAGAAGATTGAATTCGCAATCCAGAATGTTTTTGATATCTCTGCCATCATTAACACGGATTTGGAGTTAGGAATTCCAGGGAGCGATGAGGATATCGTGGAGAATCTGGCAAGGCGTCGAATAATAGATGAAAGAATGAAAGAAAAGCTAAAATTGATGAAAGGTTTCAGAAATATTGTTGTTCATAAATATGGAAAAATAGATGATAAATTGGCATTTGATATATTGAAGAGCAGTATGGGAGATTTTCAGGAATTCATAGAATACATAAATAATTTCTTAGCTGATCTAAAATAGCAATAATTAGAGGAGAAAGACGACAAGGCCCTACCTGTATAGTTGGAAGTGCTAAATTTGGTTCAAATCAGATCGGCAGACAGAATCAAAAAAGAAATTGTCAGGCGTTACAACAGTAGCCCTAGAGGATGGAGGGTGATGGTAAAAAGGGATTTGAGAGGACACTACGATCTGATTTTTACAAAGGGCTCCAACATCTGGTTCGTAAAAGAGGAGTTTGTAAATCCATATAAATCGGTTGGGCTGGGTGCAAAACAAAGAATCGGCAGAAAGCTAGATGTGGACAGTCCCTTTGAGTTCGGGTTAAGGCCTCTTTCTCAAGAGCAGATGAGAACGGTGATAGACATATTTCAAAAAGGGTCCGATCTTGACAGAATCTCGAAGATAATCGAGGATATTGAACCAACTTCAGCACGGAAAGTTGACACACCCTACGCTCTTCAAGGTCCCGTAATTCGTGTTGACAGGCATACGGGTTTGATTTCGGAGAAACAACGTGAGTTGGACCAGAAGCTTCGAACAGAACTTGAAAAACTTCTTTCTAAGAAGTATCCGCACCTTTTGAGGTCATACACCTAAATCCTGCAGATGAGATTGATCCATTTTATAAAGATTATAGCCAACTAAGTTTCTATTAGTTCATATTTGGTGGAAAAAGGAGATGGAAATGCCGGAACTTTCCGATAAGGAGTTGGAAAGGTACTCAAGAAACATAGCGCTCAGATTCATAGGATACGAAGGGCAGAAAAAGCTTAGGAAGAGCCGGGTTTGTGTTGTGGGTCTTGGAGGCCTTGGAAGTTCTGCTGCAGTTCAACTAGCTAGGTTGGGTGTTGGTTTCTTACGCCTAGTCGATATGGATATCGTGGAGGTTTCCAACCTGCACAGGCAGGTATTGTATGACATGAACGATATAGGATATCCCAAGGTTGATGCTGCGAAAAAAAGGATTTTGGAGATAAATCCGGATATTGAGGTTGAGGTCTTTTCGGATTTTTTGGATGGATCAAACGTTGAGGAAGTTGTAAGAGGGGTAGATGTGATCGTTGACGGATTGGATTCTCTTGGAACGCGATATATTTTGAACGCAGCTTGTGTAAAGTTTAGAACACCCTTTGTCTTTGCTTCAACAATAGAAAGCTATGGAAATGTGTACACGATGATCCCGGGTAAGACTGCTTGTCTGGAGTGTTTCTATGGAGGGGTTGAGGAGGAGGATCTTCCAAGTTGTGCCCAAGTTGGGGTTTTTCTGCCTTCTCTGATGGCGATAACCGGAATTGAGGCTTCCGAGGCTGTGAGAGTCATTCTGGGAAAGCCTCCCTTGTTGAAAGGAAAGCTGCTTTATGTTGATTTTACGGATATGTCTTTTCGGGAGATCGATATGATGAGGAACGAGGCTTGTCCCGTGTGTGGTGTTCCCCCTGAGGATGTCGTGTTTGGAGTGCGGAAGGACGTTAAGGTATTGGAAACATGCAGCAGGGATATGAAGAACGTGTTTGTGATTATTCCCGCTAAAAGCAGATTGGACGATTTTCAGAGATTAAAGGAGAAGATCGGCAGTTCCTACAAGGTCGTAGTCGATTCGCAGTCTGGTATGACCTTCTATTATGACGAGGATACTCAAGTGAGTTTACTAATCTCAGGAATAGGAATCATTAAGACATCTATGATGAAAGAGGGAAGCTTGGAACTTTTCAGGAAACTTGTGGAATGAATCAAGATATCGACACTGGTGAGCCAAATGGTCAATGTCTTCAAAGTAGATAACCTAGCACCGGATATCAGCGCTATGAGGATAGCAGCGGCGTTGGTTCGCTTTGGTATGCTTGTTGTTTTTCCGACTGATACGGTCTATGGCTTGGGGACCAATCCGTTTAATGTTTTGGCCGTTGACAGATTACTCAAGGTAAAAGGCAGATTAGAGGAGAAGGGTGTTCCTCTTCTGGTCTCAAGCATGGACGATGTTTCGGGAATTGCGCATTTTGACGATAATGCTGAGAAGTTGGCCGAAAAGTTCTGGCCTGGTGTTTTGACTTTGGTTTTGAAGAAACGGAGGATCATTCCAGACATTGTGACTGGCGGAAGAGATAGCGTGGCTGTTAGAATCCCTTCACACAAGGTTGCTCTGAATCTGGCCCAGATGGTCGGAGGAGTTATCGTCGGAACTAGTGCAAATATCTCCGGCAAACCGCCGCCTAAAACAGCGCAGGAGGCGATTGAGCAGGTTGGCAAAGAAGTCGATTTAGTGCTTGATGGGGGTACAGCACCCGTTGGCGTTTCTTCCACCATCATAGATCTAACAGAATCTCCGCCTTTGATACGGAGATTAGGTGCCATATCCGAAGAACAAATAAGAGAAATCATAGGTGATGTCAGCAAGCAACTCGAGTAGAGGTCTTTGATAGGATTTTGATATTTCAGTCTACGTAAAAGGATCTATCATAAGGATCCATCATCCATATCAGACCCATAGACGATGTGAATTTTATAGATTCTTGGCTATACATTTAAATAATTGATTTTGTAAATTCTTTAGTAATATGAATGTGAGATGTGAGTCTTATGACGACATGGGGTCCTGAGACCGTTACCTGTCCTAATTGTGAAGACGTTTTCGTGGCAACACAGGTTTTTAGCTGCGGGTTTGCTTCGAAAACAAGGGATTTTATGCCAAACTACTGGGGGGCAAATCCGCTTCCGTTTTTTGTGCACGTATGCCCTAATTGCATGTTTGCCGGATATTCAGGTGAATTCGAAGTTACCGATGCAACTTCTCAGAAAAAGGAGCCGGAGATTCCGGCCTGGGAGAAATATTATCTCCTTGCTCAAAGGTTGGTAGATGAACAGCAAGATAATGTGAAATCACTTTCCGATATCGCTTGGACATACCTGCAGAGTGCTTGGACGGCAAGAGTTGTTGACCGAGACAGAGAAAAGGAAAGGATGCGTCTTGAGGATGCTTTGATCTTTTTCAAGAGAGTCTACGAAAAGGACACAGATGCAAGAGTTACCTACACTTGTGGAGAAATAAACCGTTTGCTGGGGGAATTCGATGAAGCAGATCGGTTTTTTCATGAAGTACCCGATCATGCGAAGAAGACACGTTTGGTAGAGGAGGAAAAAAACCTAGACTGGCTCATAGAATTGAGCAAGGAGCAAAAGACAGCTGCTAGTGAAGGTAAAACAGTAGTAATGAAAATGTAATATCGCCCCCTAAAATTGTCTCTCTTTTCCTATAGAGAAAATGTCATCTGGTTTGAGAACGCTTATGCCTGTCCAGTTGCCCACGATTTCAATATTCATTATCTTATCAGGGTTCTCTAGATCGACTTTTCGATCTATGACATCAGCTACCGCCTTGATCAGTGTCATGCGATCTATCTTGGTATGACGTCTATTTACATTTATTCTGAATTTCTCGTCCTCAGTGATTTTTTTAGAAAGATCTTTGACAGCTTCAACGATTCCGCTTGTAGAGGTTGAAACTACTTTTTCCAAAGGCACAAGCTTTAGAGCATATCTTATTTGCCAGGGGTCTTCTTGAATCATATTCTTGATTTTTCTTATGACCTCAAACGGGTCTAGGGATGTTATGGCTGCAATAAGACCTGATACTTCAGTTATTTCACATTCTGCTTGAGGGTCATCAAATTCACTATTTAGAAGGTACCACATCTCGGAAGCGGCCTTCTTTTCCTGATTTCTTGGACATGAGATTAATAACGTATAGTTCTTCATTTTGGAGTCCTACTTTCTTGTTTCAATGCAAAACCTTTGAGGTAAGACATTTGAACTTTTTGCTGTCTAGTACTAATCCTATTATAGGTAATATGCTGCTTAGAGTATTTAGTAAGGATTTATTAATAAAAGGGGGGAATATAGAAAGATTCATAGAGATGGGTTAGCTGGTTTTTTAGGAGGGGGGGGAAATGGGATCTTCAGAGAGAAATTATGACCTCTCGAACCTGCTATTAGTAGTTGGCGGAGGTCTTATGCTTTTATTCAATCTATCCGCCATAGCATGGTCAGGAGTACTCGAATGCCCAGAAGATCCTTTTTTGGGATACGGCGATTACGGGGTTTGCATGAATCTTATGGTTGCTTTTGTAGCGATAGAATCACTTGCATCGATGATGGGGATACTTGTTATTGTCTTAACTTTTATGTGGAATAAAGATCATAATTACTTATTCGCCTTCATTGTTTACGTTTTGGCAGGTCTCAACAGTATGTTCGGAGTTTTTCATGCAATTTCTAGTTATTATGGCCTTGGCTTTGGGATTCCGATTGTGTTAAGTGGACTACTGGTTTTGTTGGGAGGAGCGCTGAAATACAACAGATTAATGAAGGTTCTGGCTCTGGGAGCCCATATATCCATATCTGATGAACAAGAAAGATCTGAAGAGATGCAAGCTTGAGTGGAGACACAAAAAACAGAAGAGAAAGCTGGAGAGGTAATATACGAGAAGGGTACTAGATACTGCGTAAGTTGCGAGACACGACCAGCCACTGACGCAGCTTTTTGAATCGAACGTGGTATTTCAGAAGAAACAGATCAGGAGCTCTATTAGATCTAATATAGCATGGGGTGATCCTTGATTGGGGAGAAACACGATTATCTCATTCAAATCCACCAGGTCGTATATCTTTACAAGAGTATTTCTGATTCTCGGTGGATTTCTTATGTTTTTTGGCAATTATGTCACAATAACATGGCTACGTGAAATGGGAATCATATACTTGACTTTGATTCCCCTCCAAATTTTCGATCTAGCAGGAGGGATATTCAGTATTCTCATGGCTTTTCTATGGAGTGAGAGATTTATCAGAACTGAAAAACGTGCAAAAATATTAAACTCCATTGTGGTGGCCTGGGCGGGTCACAATGCCCTCTTCGGGCTCTCTCAAACATTATCTTATCATGGTTTTCTTGCACCCTTTTTTGGTGTAATGATATTTACAGGGGGAATATTTGCAGCCGGAGGGAGTTTTGTTGGCTACTTCGAAGTTTGGCGGAGATCAACCCGGAAAATTATACCAGATCAAGATGCTTTTTAGGATACTCTCCTTCAGTCGGAGGCATCTTCGACAGAGGGGGTGCTAGAAGAGCGAACAAGTGAAACTAATATCAGGTACTGCATAGAATGCGGAGCTGATTTGCCAGTAGACGCTGAGTTTTGTATCGGTTGCGGCGAAGTACTGAAAGAAGAATAGAAGAAATCTCAAAGATCAT
>JBHLPJ010000120.1:0-4266 GCA_048939565.1 Promethearchaeota archaeon | reverse complement strand
CTGAAGACGTGTGGCGATGAAAAATGGGTTCTTCAATAACAGGAATCTTGGATAAAAGAGGCAGAGATGTTTTCAGGAGGATTCTAAGCATGCTTTCTGCCACCGAACACAGAGGTTCAGCAAATATCGGAATAGCTATTATGGGAAAAAGCGTTTGTGAGACATACCCTGGAAAATTGGATGAAGTTCACTTATCCGGACATATTGGTATTGGAGTTATTTGGAATGGTGTAGAGAAGAAATTTGGACAGGCTAATGATTCATTTCATGGGATTCTGGATGGTGAACTGTACGGAAGTGAAGAAGCAAAAAAGTGCCAATCAAAAAAGACTTCTGAAACACGATCAAGTATCGAGACAATGATTCATCTTCTTAGAAACGGGATTTCAGAACAACTTAGGTGGAAAGATTCCGAGAGATTGATGCATCAAAAGCTTAGAGCTGTTGACGGAGTTTTTGCGTTGGCTATTCTTCACGAAAATAGGATTTTTGTTACTAGAGATATAATGGGTGTCAAGCCCCTATATATCGGCGAAGATGAAAACGTTATCGCATTCTGCTCTGAGAAAAAGGGATTGTGGTCGATTGGATTGAAGAAGATTCGTCCCCTCGATCCTGGCAGCTTCGCGATTATTGATAGGGATAACATCCACATCTTTCGTGGATCTTGGAGGTTCAGGGTTCGCGAGACCAAATTAGAAGAGTCTGTTTCAGGACTTGGATTTATTCTGAGGAAAGCTGTTGAAAAAAGAGTTGAAAAACATGATCCTGTTGGCTTATTGTTTTCTGGTGGTTTGGACAGTACGATATTGGCCAAGATAGTGAAGGATTCGGGAAAGGATCTAGATCTGTTTTGTGCCGGAACGGGAAAAGGCAGGGATGTAGTTAGAGCTAAAAGAATTGCTGACCTGCTTGATTTGCCTTTAAGAATAAAGAAGCTTACATCGAGCAACATAGAGCATCATCTGGCCGAAATAGTCTTCGGAATCGAAACGAATGATTACAAAGCAATAGCTATTGGAATTCCCGTATATTTCGCTGGCAGACTTGCTAAGGACCACGGCATCGATACTGTTTTGAGTGGCCAGGGAGCTGATGAACTCTTTGGTGGTTATGCCCGATATCTAATCACACTGAAAAAAAAAGGATATGATGGGCTCCGAAAGGTTTTGGAGCAGGATGTTGGGAAAATCGCTGAACTCAATGTTCATCGAGACGATCATGCATCAAATTCGCATGGAGTCCAAATACAGTTACCATACCTGGATTGGAATGTTGTAAAATTCGGACATGGAATTCCCACAAAGTTTAAGATTAGGAAGAGAGCGAATAAATGGAGCAGAAAATTCGTGCTTAGAAGACTGGCTGAGAATATGAATCTACCAAAAGAAGTTTGCTGGGGGCCAAAAGTTGCCATGCAATACGGTTCTGGATCTGAAAAGATCTTGAAAAAGATCGCAAAGGCAAAAGGTTTTTCCAAATCCTTTGCAAAGCGGAATGGCTATCTGAATCACATCCAGTTACTCTTTGATTGTGTTGCCAAACAAGTGGGAATACCTGTAAAAACACAAAAACTTGAGAGTGTAATAAGGGAGCTGGATTTTGCCTTATAGATTAAACCATCAACGCCTTTGATGAGAGGATGAGTAAGGTCGGGGAAGACTAATGCTAGGAAATATTGGCATCGCAATAATGGTGGAATATGAGCTTGGACTACTAGATTTTTTGCGTATGACAAATCGGTCTGGAATTAGCTACGTTGAGTTCAGGTGCGAGAGACCTATCTTTTATCCTGGTGATTTAGATTTTCAAAGGCGTTCGAGATTAAGGCGGGTTTTGGAGAATCTTTCTATTACCCCTTTGATTCATGCCCCGTTCCAAGATGTCAATCTTGCAAGTCTTAATCCATTAAAGAGAAGAGCATCTGTTACACGACTCAAGGAATGTATAGAATTGGCGAATGACATAAATGCTGAGCTAGTCGTTGTCCACCCAGGTCACCTTCCCAAGGACCATCCTGAATCCATGCTAAGCCAGAGCCGCCTAAATCTTATTGATAGTATTGGTGATGTGATCGAAATAGCCGAGGGATTTGATATAACTCTTGCTTTGGAGAATACGCATAAGGGAGTAGAGTGTGGAGTCATTCGCTTTCCTGAAGACTATTTTGACATAATTGGTAGGTTTGATTCGCCATACCTTAAGGCAGCCTTTGATGTTGGACATGCCAACACCTTCAATATGGATCTTGGAGCAAGCATATTGAAGATATCAGGTTATCTTGTGAATATTCATATTCACGACAACGATGGGAAGAGCGATAGACATTTGCCGGTGGGAGAAGGAATAATTGATTTCGGATATGTTTTGGAAGTCTTGAAGAAGCTGGATTACAAAGGTCCTTTGATAATAGAGAATGCGACTTTAGAAGATGCGATAAAAAGCAGAAAAAGGCTGGATGAGATCTGGAACTCTCTGTAAGTCTATAGGCTCGGCTCTATTCCAATCTGTGTCCACAGTAAGAACAGTACATTGCATCAGCCGATGCCGGTGAACCACAATATGGACAGAAAGATTCTGCTTTTCCTTTGGCTTTTTGAGGGGCAGCGGTTGGCTGGGTCTGAATTTCATCAAATCTCTTTGGGGTTTTTAGCATATATTCACGATATTCTTTGGCTTCATCCCCTAGGATGACTTCACCGGTTTTCGGATCAAATGCAGCCACTAGTCTCCCTTCCGCTCTTAGATCAACTACTGTTCGTTTCACATCTTTCTCCTTCATTTCGAGCTCCCTAGCTAGTTCACCAATTGTTGTCCGATTATGAAGTCTTAGGGTTCCTAAGACCGCTTTTCTTGTTTGATAACGTTGATATAGCGTCACAATAGATATGAAAGAGCAAAATATGACAGGAAAATACCACCAGCCTGCTCCAAAGTCTATTACTTGCGCGGTGTTTAACACCCCAACAATCAAAAAACCAACTGCAACCATTATAAAGAAGTATGGGATTTCTTCGTACTTATATCGAGCCATCCTAACTTATCTCCTTTTTCCCAGCTCAGCTTTCTAAGGAGAGGATTATCCTCGAGAAAGCTATGGAACGCTATTATGAGAGTATTTGATTGCTCCTACTAATATATATATATTTATATGATCGCTTTTTTCGACCAAGCGAAAGCCATAGGGCAGAAGCCTAGGACTTGCTACTGCTATCTCTTAAAGGCAGAAATGGACGCACCTGATTTCTGATTTGATGGTGAGTTATCACGTTATATCTCTCGCATGTATTAATGTCATATAATAGAAGTACGTACAGGTTCTTTATATCAAAAATAAAATAGATTCAAGTTGGACGGCTACTATCAGTGGTTGGGATCGTATTCGATACTTCCAGCTTCCGGGATGTCAGAAGTCTTTCTAATAATGATTCTACTAGGAGAACAAATGCACCTATGGCGGTTCCAATCAGAGCACCGGCAATTATATCGGATGGATAATGTACCCCCACGTAAATCCTCAAGAACCCCACCAATCCGGCAAAAATCAAGAGGGGTATCCTGAATCGGTTATACTTGACTGCAATGAATGTCCAGACGAAGAATGCCAACATGGTATCTGCTGATGGAAAGGACGTATCCCCAAATTGAGGAGCTAGCCTGCGAGTATAGTTCAAGGTCTGAGAAGGACGTGGGCGGCCGAAGTATATCTTTAGGCCGCTACCAAAGAATATTAGAAGCCAGAAACTTGCCACCATTAGCAGGAGAGCCATTCTAGATTCTGCATTTCTTCTTGTGGCAAGCAAAATAGCACCGGTCATAAATAGGGCTAATGCTCCGTAGCTAGCTATGGGCGGTGCTATTGTGTCCAATACTGGATTCGCCAGTACTTGGTTTATTAAATAGAATAGGCTTTCATCACCTATTAGGAGAATAGCTGCAGCAAGAGAGACAAGAAATAGCATAGTGAATAGCAAATATCTATAGCTCCCTTTCAGGTTCTTGCTATCAGCTGTTCTAGAATCATTCAAAGATCTTCCCTCAATTACCACCCCATTTACCAAGGTTAGTCATTGAATCTATAAATATTTATTTATTCTGCAAACAGCTGTTTGACCCATTGAGCTTCCTTCCGGAATACAGATATATCGCCGTCCCAGGAATGGAGCACAGAGGAGTATTTCTCCTCAAAGCCACCAACCAAATCTCTTAATTTCAACCTCAACTCAGCAGTTTCACGGTCGGCCAGAAGGGCAGCGAAGATGTGAC
>JBHLPJ010000119.1:0-4289 GCA_048939565.1 Promethearchaeota archaeon | reverse complement strand
TCTTGATATGCCTTGTTTTCGTTCAAAACTTTGTGGAACTCCTTAATCCACTCTTCTGAAGGAAATTCAAACAATTACTCAACCTCCCCTAAACTTGAGCAGAGTTATAATATGAACTCAATAGCTTATAGCCTTTTTTGGTGAGACAAAAAGAAAAGGAAAAGTAGGTTAGACTGGTTTAAAGTATTTTATGTCATTTATCGACCCAGTTCGCTTATCTTTCTCCTCAAATACTGCCTTAACTTCCATGCCAATAAAGACATCTTCCGGATTTACCTCGCCAATCTTGTGAATGAAACCACCTTTCGTACCCATAATCTCAACGAACGCAAAGACCATAGGCTTTTCAAGAGGCTTGCCTTTTTCATCAACGTGTGCCACTGTAAAAGTATGGACTACCCCTTCATCGTTCACTTCTTCCCAATCCTCACATTTCCCAAAACATCGCTCACAGTACATCTTTGGAGGAACAAATATGATGTTGCATTCTTCACATTTTACTCCGAAGATTTTGCCATTCTCCTTGATTTCTCTGAAGAATCTTTCTCCTGCAACTCCCAGCGTGTATACGTAATCGGTCTCCATGTGTCCAAGCCAATGTTTTATATCACGTGGATCTCTAATTCTTTCAGTTGACACATCAATCCTCCTCCTATAAAGGCTTGAAGTGAATTATGTCCGTTACCGAACCCTCCCTCTCCTTTGGCGGTTTCCAAACTGCTTTGACCCGCAGTCCGAAGAGTTTCCCTGCTTTGGCTTCTTCAATATCCACTCCTTCTACCATGTGCATAATACCCATGTTTTCCGAAGCTCCATCAAACTCTATTACAGCGACAACAAGTGGCTTCTCAAGTCTTCCCCTTTCAACAGAAATGTAACTCACAGAATATGTTACAATCTTTCCTGTGTCTTTAACGAATGTCCACTCGTCTGTAGGTCGGAAGCACCACTCACAATACATTCTTGGCGGGACCATTGTCCTTCGACATTTATTGCATTTCCTGGCAACAACTCTCCCGTTCTTCAACTCTTTTAAGAATCTGCTTATGGCAATTCCTGCACTCCATGCGTATTTAGCATCTGGTCGCCATTTGGAAGTCAGTACTTTCTCCTCTTTGAAATCCTCAGATGTTAGGGCGTGACCCGGATAATCTTTTATCTTTTCACTCACTCTTATCCCCTCCATTAACTCCTCATAACCGTTACTGTGCCTACCTGCATAAGATCTCCCCAAGCTTGTGCCAATCCAGTCCGGGCATCCTGCACCTGTCTTTTCCCTGCTTCTCCACGAAGTTGCCAAAATATCTCACAGACTTTCATCATTCCGGCTGCTGCTATTGGATTGCCGACTCCCAGCAGGCCACCTGAGGGGTTTATGGGTAAATCCCCGTCTCTTGCTGTAACGCCTTCTTTTGTTAATTTTGGTGCTTCGCCTTTTCGGGCAAGCTGAAGTCCCTCCATATGATGGAGTTCCTTATAATCAAAGGGATCGTACACCTCTGCCAGATCAATCTCTTTTGGTGGATTTTTGATTCCTGCCATTCTGTAAGCCATTCTAGCAGCGTATTCGACATATTTTGGGTAAGCAAGCTCTCTATTTGTCCAGTGAGTAGAATCAAGACACCATCCTACGCCATCTATCCAAACAGGAGAATCGGTCTGCCTCTTGGCAACATCCTCTGAGCATAAAACAATCGCCGCTGCCCCATCAGAAACAGGGCTAATATCGAGCCTTTGAACTGGCCAGACAAGAACCTCTGAATTTAGAACATCTTCTATTGTTATCTCTGCAGGTATTTGGGCACAGGGATGATCCATAGCGTTTCTCTTGTTTTTGACCGCTACAGCTGCAATATCTTCCTTCTTGACGCCATATTTATGCATGTATCTATGCATTTCGAGGGCAAATATCCAAATCAGATTGGGCTCTAGTGGCCTAGTTATTATGGGATCCCAGATTGTCGAAAACGCATACTGCGGATGAGGGTGGGTTGGACTCATTTTCTCTTCTGCGACAACGAGGCATGTATCAAACAGACCCGAAGCGATATGCCACCATCCTGCAATTGGCGCAAATACTCCCGTTCCTCCTCCAACGTATACTCTATAGTATGGTTTCCTCCATCCTCCAGCACCATCCAGCAAATATTCTGCCTTCATATGCTGCCCATCGAAGGCATCAGGAGCTGTTCCCATTACTACACAATCGATATCTTTAAGCGTCAGTCCTGATGCATCCAAAGCCATTTTTGCGGCTTCCCAACACATTTCTCTTCCTGTCTCTAGCATTCTTCGTCTAAACAATGTAATTCCGGCACCAATTGCTGTCACGTGTTTCTTAATCATAATCTTCCCTCCCAATTTCGTTATCGAAAACCACCACAGCTCCTGTGGCCGTTGGAATTCCTCTCCATATTTGTGCAATGCCCGTTCTTGAATCCAGAATCTGCCTTTTCCCAGCATCTCCACGAAGCTGCAAAACTACTTCCATTGCCTTTTTTAAGCCGTCTCCTTCAAGAAGGTTCCCGCACCCAATTGAGCCGCCGGAAGGGTTAACAGGAAGACTCCCGTCTCTCTGTGTTACTCCTTCTTTGACCAGCATGCCTGCCGCTCCCCTTTCGCACAGACCCAGCGCTTCCATATGTTGAAGCTCTTTGTAAGAGAATTTATCATCGATTTCAGCAAAGTCTATCTGTTCTTGCGGTTCTACGATTCCCGCCATTCTATATGCCATTCTTGCCGACTTTTCAGCATATATAGCCCTGCCCCATTCTCTGGATTCCAGCTGAATAGTATCCGAACACCAGCCTACGCCTTTTATCCAAATTGGTAGATCTGTTAGCTGTTGTGCTATCTCTTCTGAGGCCAAAACCATCACTATAGAAGCATCTGCTAGGGGACTGATCTCGAGGTTTTTCAAGGGGTAGAACATGGTCTTGGAATCCAGCACATCCTCTGCAGATATATCTGCTCCGAATGCAGCATATGGATTATCCAGAGCGTTTCTCTTGTTTTTCGAGACAACCATTGCGCATTCTTCAAGCGATGTATCGGTCTCGGCTAGGTATCGTGTCATTTCGAGTCCAGCAATATAGAAAGGATGTCCGCCCAAGGGTCTATGATAAATGGGATCAAGTGCAAATGCGACTATACCCTCAAAAGTCAGAATATCGGAGGCTTTACTGTGGGCTTCAACCACCACAATATCAAACAGTCCAGTACATATCTGCATATAGGCAGTTATTAGGGCAAATAACCCATCTGTCACGGTGCACACAGATTTCAATACTCCACCAATTTGATCTGGAATAAACTCATCGAATATGCTGTATCCTTCCCAATAGTCCTCTGAAGCTGCTATGAAGCTGTCTACATCCCTTCTGGGATCTACTCCTGCATCATCGTATGCCTTAGTTGCTGCTTCAAACATCATCTCCTTAAACGAAACATCTGGTGTCGTTGACCTAATCTCTGTACTCCCAACACCAACAACTGCTACTCTCTTCAAACTTTTCGCTCTCCTGAAGCTGATTCTTTGTGATTGCGTGAAGATGACTTATGATGTAAGGAAACTTATAATGTTTCCCTTGTCAATTACTTTCGGAACGATCAAGAAATGACGGTTCCATATCAAGTTTTGCATCCCCACACATACATCCACCCGAGTCGGGGTTTGATTCCCCAACGTGTGAATTGTGTCTTCGAAAGTACCGACTCCATTTCAGAACTCGTATAACTTGAAAGAAAGGATGCCATTGGCTCATCATCTTCCCTGAATCTTTCTGGCCCCGTTTTTGAGGCAAATGTAAGAAGCCAATAAAACAACCTGCGACTGTCCCTTCTAAAATCGAACAAAAGGAATTGTCCCTTCGGCTTCAGAATTCTACGTATCTCGTTCAATGACTGTTTTGGATCCGACCAATGATGTAAAGAAAAAGTACTTACTACAAAATCAACTGTTCCAGATCTAAAGGGCATTCTCTTAATATCTCCCTTCCTGAATTCTACTTGATCGCCTAACCTGAGAGAGAGTAGATTAGCAGATGCCTTCTGTATCATTTCTTCAGATATATCTACTCCGATTATTTTCAGATGAGGAATCTCTTTGCAGATGCTCATAATCAGATAACCTGGACCGCACCCAACATCCACCAAAACCCCCTTGGGATCGAATCTCCTTAATTCTCTCACAATGGCTCGACGTATGAACTTGAAACCAGGCCACTTACTGATCCTATCAAAAGCTTGCACCACCTCCATATCCTCCATACTCTCATCGCAGGTCTGAC
>JBHLPJ010000118.1:0-4305 GCA_048939565.1 Promethearchaeota archaeon | reverse complement strand
TGACCTTTCCCATAGTTTCTGCAGGAATTCAGACATAGGGATCCCTAATCTTCTATACTAGATGAGTTACACATATATTTCCTTTTGGTTAATCATTTAGAACATATGTTCTAACTCATTCTACAAAATCTTTATCTTGTTGTTCAACGCTTAAACCTTGATAACGGAGTGACCTAAGAGTGGCAACCTACTGGAGAGGTATTGAAATTTCTAGGCTTCTAGTATTTATTGCTGCTGTCTTCCTCCCCATCTATTTCGTAATCCTAATGTTCTTTAGTCCACGAATTGTACCGCCACAATTTTTAGGAAGCGAACTCCTTAGTGTCATATTTGAATACGCAATTATGCCCATCGTTTTCACTTCACCGTGGCTACTCTTTATTTTTATATATAGAAATCGTCTTGCGAATACGTTTGAGGTGTGGAGGGAGAAGACGACAGTTGTGCCTCTGAGATGGATAATATTCTATGGGATAAACACTTCATTTGTTGCTCTGTTCTTTCTACTCCCATTTGCTTCACCACCTTTAGGCGTATTCATGGGCGCAGTTGCCGCCTGGAGAGTTGTGTTGGCCTCAGATTTCTCCTGGAATCGGAGTAGAAGGTTTCTTGCAGGATACACAATAATCGTCCTTGCTATTGTCTGCGCAGTCCCGATTCTCCTATTAATCTTGTTCTATCCAGCTTATCTGCCTATATGGAACTGGATCACAATTGTCTGGAATGATTCAATCAGCCTATTATATGCGTTTTCTATCTGGATTGTGAACTCTATCACGATTGGTTCATTTGTTTGGTTTCTTGGCAACCTCTTAAAGCGACAGCCTGTTTCTGAAGCTCTAGAAATCACTGGGTGGAAAGTCAGAGTATTCGATTTGGTTCTCTTTTGCACATTCGCATTTCTCTGGTTACCTCAGCTGGGAAATATGCAATTCTTGTTTGACTATATCAATCCCGCCTCTCTTGGAATTATGGGTGTTGTCATAATACTTAAACTGAAGTGGGGAGAGGTCGGAAGAGGTGCAACCGCTTTGGGAATCTTGGTCGGTGCAACATTCCTTATTATAGAAATCTTTTACAGATTCAACCTAATGGCCATGACCATAGCGATTATAGCTTCTGCCACATTGTTCTTTTTAACTTTCATGTATTGCTTTGCTCAAGCTTCAGAAGAGGAGCTCTGAGATTCATCTCTTCATTTCTTTTTTTTTGTTCGGCGTCTCGGTTTAACTACTTTAGATTCCAATTCTGATATCTTTTTGTCCATCTGACTTAGGCTGTCTTCCAACGCTTGGATTCTTTCATTCAGAGAATCGATCTTTATGCTCAAAGCCAACATTTTTTCAGATTTCTCTTCCGATATCTTCACCGAGGTGTCTACTTCTTCACGAATTTGGTTCAGGGCTTTATTTAGGTTTTTGATTTCATTAATAGGGGCGGCTTTTGTGATTTTCTCATTTATCACATCCATCTGATTTCTTACGCTTTTGAAAGCATTTAGCTGCCCCTCATAATCTCTAAGAAGAGCTTTCAACTCCCCTTGAGCATTTCCGATTCTCTTAATTTCGGCAGGCAAACTCTCTAACTCCGCAATTGAGGATGATTGAGCTTTAACTTGTTCCACGATACTTGGAATAAGATCTCTCATTGAAGGAACAGGAGCTTTTGGATCGGTTTCTGACGCCACTGGTACCTCTTCTTCCTTGACTTTGGGTTTTTCTGAAACAACCTCCGCGGTTACAACCGGAATGGCTTCCGGTATTTTTGCGAGCCAATGGAATATGCTCAAAGCAAGCTGGGCGTTTTGTGGTGTATCAATTCCCCCTAGGCCTTCGGTTCGAAACATTTCATACGTTCCGATTGCAACTACTGCTCCCAATCCATATTCGGTTACTGCAATGATAGGAGCGGATTGTGGATTGGCTATACGATTGGAAAAGGCGATCGGAACAGCATTGCCAGATGCTGTTAGGCTGCAGCCAGCGCGATAACAGATCTTTGTCACTTCTTTCGCAATTTCATGGTCTTTAAAATCAGTTATTACTGGTACCGTATCAATTCCCAAGTTGTGCCTTGAATCAGTTACCTGATTATTATTAAATCGTATTCCGAAAGCGGAGGCTATATTATTCAGGTTTGTCATATGTCCCCGGTCACCGCCGGCATCAGACATAATTAATAGCCCACCACCTGTATCAACGTACTTAATTATATCCCGAATCTCTGTCTGTCGAAATTTCGAAAGATCGGGTCCTGCTATGACTAAAATACTAAATTCTTGGAGCTTCTGGAAAACAATGGGAAACTCAATGATGCTAAAACAATTAAATCCTTCCTTTTCAAGGATTTTCTTCAGTTTCGAATATGTTGTCTGAAGTCTGCCTCCTTCGTTGTGGGTTTCATCGAAGGCTATTCTTACGGATCCGGTCATTCTTAACTCCTCTCAAATGTAGTAATAGTTCTTAAGCTAAATATATGTTACTTATAAAGAGATGCTCGTGGCTCTGTAAATTTCTCCGATTGCTCTGCCCGTGATTCTTGTTGTTTACTCATGTACTCTCTATAGTCCTTACCAAGCTAAAGATTCCTCGATATTAGGTCAACTCTTACTAACCCAATCAAGCTTTTTTGTCTCCTAAATCTGCTCTGAAAAACTCCCTGTAATCTTAATTTTCTCACCGCACCGTGGACAATTGCCTTTTCTATTGATCTTGTATTTGGATACGCCTCGGATGCTTCGCTCAATGAGGATTTCTTTGCAGCTAGGACAATAAGTACTCTCTGCTGGGTGATTAGCTACATTGCCAATGTAAACATATTTTAGTCCTTCTTCATGGCCGATTTCCCTTGCCCTTTCCAAGGTTTGAATCGGCGGCGAGCGTTTGGCAAACCTATACGCCGGAAAGTATCTGGTTACGTGCCAGGGGGTATCTGATGTCAACTGTTCTTTGATTCTTCCAGCAATGGATCTAAGGCATCTTTCATCGTCATTAACTCCAGGAATAATCAGCGTGGTTATTTCGACATGAACTCCCTTTTTTATGGAATGAGCTGCATTCCTCCAAACGACCTCAACATCTGCACTGCAATATCTCCTTACATTGGTTTTACACCCTTTAATATCGATATTTACGGCATCAAGACCCGCGTCAATAAGGAGATTCAGTGCCTCCAATGTCATATAGCCATTGGTAACATAGGTGTTGTAATATCCACTTTTTCGGGCGATAGGAAATACTTCAATAGCGTGTTCCAAAAGAAGGGTAGGTTCGTTGAAACTATAACTTGTTCCTTTACAGAGCCTTCTCACCATTAGTTCAATCAATTCTTCAGGACTCATAAACTCTCCTTTGCCTTCGTAAGGGGATGTTTTGCTAATGGCACTGTTTTGACACCATGGACAAGCAAAATTGCAGCTCCATGTTCCTACAGTCAATGCAACAGTTCCGGGCCAAAAGTGAAATAGTGGTTTCTTTTCAATAGGATTGCAGCTTAAGGAGCTTATGTTTCCGTAAACTAGAGTATATAAAACACCGCCTACGTTTTTTCTAGTCTTGCAGATTCCGTAATTCCCTTCAGGTATCATACATCTTTGTTCGCATGTCAAGCACCTAACGGCTTTATTCATTAGAGTTTCGTAGAGCAGCGCTTGTCTGACGAAAGTCTTATAATCCATGTCCTTCACGCTTGGAACCGATATTTGTGAAAGAGAAATCTGATTTCCTTTAAGGTCCATGGGAGTTTATAAATTATGATACGTCCTGTTTATTCAAAGAAACCATAGGAGAAGTTGGTGTGTGATACCAATGACAATGGTAGGAGAAGGCGATATTATTCTAATAGCTCTAGACACCAAGAGACGATGGCTAGTAAAGACTGAGAAGGATAAGAAGCTACACACTCACAAGGGAGTCGTAGATTTCAACGACATAATTGGAAATGAATATGGACAATGCGTTGAGAGTAACACAGGGGTAGAGTTTATGGTTTTTTATCCGCTTATGAAAGACTTCGCTCTGAAGGTGGAGCGAAAAACGCAAATAGTCTATCCTAAAGACGCGGCCATAATAATTACGTATGCTGGAATTGGGACTGGAAGTCGAATAGTTGAAGCTGGCACAGGTAGTGGTGCGCTTGCAATCATGCTTGCTAACGTTGTCCGCCCCTCAGGGAGAGTTTATAGCTATGAGACCAACGAGAGACACATCAAGACGGCTGAGAAGAATATAGAGAAAGCAGGTCTAGCTGATTATATAAGTATCAAAATAAAAGATGTAACACAGGGAATTGATGAAAAAAGCGTTG
>JBHLPJ010000117.1:0-4319 GCA_048939565.1 Promethearchaeota archaeon | reverse complement strand
GTGGGCGGAGGTGAACTGTTAATTAAATTTGGCTTAAGAATGATTCTTCCCAGTTGGGGCTTCTCAAAATGGTCTAAGGCTTTTGGTATCATTTGCTCACGATGCTCTCCCTTTACAACTATAACCTTTGACAAGAGAATCCCCCGGCTATCTTGCATAGATTGTACCATGATATAAAAGAATTCGTTTATTGGCCTGACTTCGTGGTTCAAAATGCAAGTTCAAATGACTGCTGATTTTGGAATATGTTTTGCACTAATGAATACTAATCATCACGATGTAAAAGTGGAGCAAGGATTTGCTCGCTACTCAACAAATTCATTGTCTGCTAAAGACTCATTCTTATCTCATCGAGTGTCGTTTTTGCACCCGGGGTTTTTAGGAATCCCCAAAGCTTATCAAGTTTCTCACAGGGATATTCATCACAATAAGCGCAGTTCTCTAAATCTTTTGCAGTACCACAGCTCCTTACATCACAAGTCGAGCAGAAGCTGATTTGTCTTTTTCCCACTGCAAGACAACCGTCACAGTTGATATCTTCAGGTTTCAGTACTTCTGACTCGGACGACCAAGCTTTGGCAAGTTTCTTCTTAGCCTCATAGTCGTTTTTCTGCGTAGCAATAAATCCCTGACACTCGGTGCAAGTGAGCCCACACATGGCAATCATTTTCTCCAAGAGCTCTACCTCCTTTCAGTGACACGTATTCTTATCTCTTCTTTCTTTTAAGTCTAGGAGACCTTGATATAAGTGATAGTCTTCTTTGTTTGCGCCATATTTATCGGTTGTGGTAGAAAATAAAACCTTAGGCTCTGGCTTTTGTGTTAAGAGTTGGTTACATGCATTTGTTGCCGATAAGATTTATAAGCAAATTGGACAGTTGAGCGTGTATTCAAAGGGTGATCCAAAATGTCGAATGATTTGAAACTGCTAACCACTGTTTCAAGACCTGAATTCCTTCCAGCTAATCTGGGTTCACTCATCATGGGGATTTCGTGGGCCATAAATCCACCCTTAGTCTTGACCTGGGAATTTGTGGCTCTGGTTCTTTTATGCCTTTTCACGCTCTTGCTTGTTCAGAACATTGCAGCTCAATTGAATAGCATGTTTGACTACGATTTTGACTCCAAGGATAGTCAAAAGAAGGAACTTGTTCAGGCTATGGGAAAGCTGGGACGAAAAAAACTCAAAATGGTTATCATTGGTGAATTCCTGATTGGGCTAGTTTTAGCTGTTTCGTTATTCCTGATCCAAGGAAATCCCGTCTTGATAATTCTATTCTTGGCCGGAAACTTCCTTGCTTATGCCTATTCTGTTCCACCACTAAGACTGAAGTCTAGACCCTGGTCGCAGGCGGCTGCTCTTTTTCTGGCGCTTTCTATCCTTCCAGTACTATTCGTGTTTTACAGTTTTACATGGGAATTTAATCCTATCTTTCTGCTATTCCTTGCAGGGCAAGCTTTGACAGTGTATGGTCTAATTCTGCCAACTGAGATTCGAGACTACTTCATAGATAGCGAATTGGGTGTGAAAACCATGACGGTTCGGCTTGGCCTTATTAGGGCTTCCTTCCTTAGTATAGCATTGCTGAGCGTGGGGGGCGTACTCTGCGTAATAGCATTCTTTGTCGAACTGATTTCCGGGCCTAATCCAATATTTATTATTTCTCTACTGATTATACCAATTGCAGACTTGGTAGTTCTGAGAAAATACAAAAGGCTTTACTCTCTTTCCAAGGAATACGAGTCCTCGAAGGGTCAAAACCATATTCCACAAGACATTGTGAAATTGGCAGCTCACAATCCACAATGGATTACTCTGGTTTCCCAAGCGATTGTGGTTACGTCAATTATTTTCATTGCGGCCAAATTCTTGCCCTAGCTAATCGCTTCCCAATATAAAACTGATAGTTGATCTGCTTCTATCTCTGCTTAGCAAAATAGCCTGCAATCTTCCTCTTGCTTAACCTATTAGGATTATTTCTTTTTCTTTATTCTATACTCCCGGTGCTTCCGACCGATGTCGGTGTCATCTTTGTGCACCTTCTCGCATTTGCCACAGAAGTATCTTTGACCCCTTTTCTTCATTATTACATCCTCCTCTCCCAATAATCTTATTCTCATTCGCAGCTTGGATTGGATTATAGGTATTCTTACTCAAAAGTCTATATCCTTCCCTTCATATGAGTACTGAAACAGACGACGTATATCATCGTCGGATGCTGTCCTTGAATTTAGAAATGCTCCAGGATATTCGCCTGCGATGGATACCATCATATCGAGGTTCGATCTGAAAATCTCCTCTTTGATTGCCAAATCTTTCAGCGTTAGAGAGATATTCACCGAGGCCAGCAAATCCTTTACTTCGGAGATTAGCGTTCCCTTTTCAATCTCCGCTTGTCTTTCCAATTCGTAGTATTGGTTTTTGGCATCGTTAGGCTCAGGATTGAGCAGATTAAAAGCCATAACATAAGGTAACAGGACTCCGACGGTCTTTCCATGCGGGATATCTAGTACAGATCCAAGAGCTTGTCCCAGTGCATGAGATAAACCCGTCTGCGAATTTCCAACCGCTAGACCTGCTAGGGTGGCTGCATAGTGCATTTTTTCCCTGGCTTCAGATTCCTCATTACCAGATACTGCACCTTTGTACGTCTTTTGAAGATATTCAAAAACCGTTTTTGCTGCCATTAGAGCGCAGGCATCGGTGAAATGGTTCTTTCTTTGGCCTGTGTAAGCCTCAACAGCATGGACCAAAACATCCATTCCTGAGTTAGCAGTTACTTCGGGGGGCAAATTCGCCACAAACTGCGGATCGACTATTGCTATGTCTGGGACCAGTTCCCTATTTGCGATAATGATTTTTCGATTATTAGATGTATCTGTCAAGACAGCGGCCATTGTGACTTCAGAACCAGATCCAGATGTAGTTGGAATTGCAATAAGACGAGCATTTTCGCGTAGATCTAATGGTTCAGCAGGTGATACGGAATCTAGACTATTAGCTAGATCAGGATGGCTATAAAGAAGCCACGTTATTTTTGCCGCATCCATATAGGAACCTCCTCCTAGTCCCACCACCCAGTCTGGCTCCGTCTCGTATGCAAAATGGGCAGCTTTTTTGACTGAGTCGATTGAAGGTTCTGACTCTATTCTGTCATAGATTGAAACCTCAAAATCTGCCTTTTCCAGGGTTTTTTTGACCCTTTCTGCATATCCAAGTCTTATTGATGATCTACCCGTTACAATGAGTGCCTTTCTGCCTTGAATCGTTTCCAGATTTTCGAGGGATTCTTCTCCAAAGAAGATTCTTGGGCTGAAAAACCACATCAATCTTCACCTACCTTTCTAAAGCTTAATAGATCGGGAGTCTGGCATTAAAGAAGGCTCTTAACCAATCCTCCATCAACTTGAATGGTTGTGCCCGTGATATAACTTGCTTTTTCTGAAGCTAAGAAGACCACCAAATTGGCGATCTCATCTGACCGGGCTAGACGTCCCAATGGAATCCGTTCTTCCCAGGCTTCATAGACTTCTTCTTCAGAGATGCCCTCCTTCATTGCTTTGCTTTTGGCCAGCTCTCTTACCCTCTCTGTAAGAGTATAACCAGGACCAACAACGTTGATCAATATGTTATCCTTTGCCATCTCATTCGATAGGCTCTTAGAGAGTCCCACGACTCCGGCGCGAACCGCATTGGAGAGGATTAGTCCGTCGATCGGTTGCTTCACTGATACCGATGTCATGTTTATTATCCTGCCCCACTTCTGCTTTTTCATATAGGGAATAACTGCCCTACAAAGGTAGATTGTGCTCATAAGATTCAAATCAACAGCGTTTTCCCAAGTTTCCTGGGGAATATCTTCAAACACACCCGTGGGAGGACCACCGGAATTGCTGACTAGTATGTCAATTCTGCCAAATTTCTCTGCTGCACTTCGAACAAGTCTCTGAACATCTTCTTCTACCGTAACATCTGCCTTGATAGCGAGAACTTCAACACCGGTTTTTCCTATTATCTCGTCAGCTGTTCCCTTAAGAGTTTCTTCCCCTCTAGCACATATAGCCAATTTGGTACCTTCCCGGGCAAGTGCTAAAGCTATGGCCTTCCCAATCCCCTTGCTTGAAGCTGCAACAATTGCCACCTTACCTTCGAGAGCTAAGTCCACTTTTCAACCTCCAAGATTAGTTGATAAAAGATGACATTTGCACAATCTTTGATTCTTTGTTTTATATTTTTCTGTAGCATTCAATCATAGTCGGTATATTTATGCAGGTTGAGACGGTTTGCCTTGGTTGCTGAAGTAAGAACCTTAATCCTA
>JBHLPJ010000116.1:0-4341 GCA_048939565.1 Promethearchaeota archaeon | reverse complement strand
AGTTGTCAATCAAGATATTGACCACGAATTTGACCAGTTCTGCAAAAGAATAGATGAAAGAGATGAGAAAATCCTATCTTTATTGAATTCAAAGAAGGAAATTGAAGAGCTCGTGGAATCTGCCCCAATTTATGGGAGATTTCCCTACTTTGAGCCACTGCTTCGTTATTTTGAAGAACAGATGATACTGAAGCATCTGGAACAATTGGAAATTGGGGGAAGAATAAAAAGAAATGGTAACCACTATGAGCTTACCTCATAGACAATAACCAGTCATCCAACTCGACCTGAGGTACCGAAATACGGCAGATAACAAAGATTTACTCTCTTACTTCCTCAACAAGGAAAGCTATCTTGACATTTGCACGGTATTCGACGATCTTTTTACCTTCTACTTTTCCTGTCCAGCCGACGACATCGATACCGCGGATATTTCGAATGGTCTTACTTGCTTCCATGATTGCATTGTCAACAGCTTCCTGCCAGCTCTTCCCTGAAGCACCTACAAGCTCGATTATTTTAATAACAGGCATAACATCACCCTCCAACCAATAATCAACTACCAAATTAATATAGATTTCTGTCATGACAATCAAAAATAATTCTTTAGAACATATGTTCTAACTATTCGAAAAGATTAAGTGTGCTGAAAGATATAGGGCAAGAGAGGTGTTGGCTTTGACAAAAGATCCGGTCTGCAATATGATGGTTGACGAGAAAACGGCTAAATGGAAGAGTGAGTACAAGGGAAAGATGTATTACTTCTGTGCGGCAGGATGCAAAAAGGCTTTCGATGAGGATCCTGAGAAATTCATTGACTAGGTCACATTAAAGGAATAACATATACAATTCAAAACAAGACTCAGACTTTATTTCTGAAGATGTCCCGGACCAAATGCTTATCAATGCTGCGATAGAATCACGTTTCATATGAGTGATTTTGAGGTGAGAAAAGTGCCAAGGGTTGTTCATTTCGATATTGACGCAGAAGATGTAACACGAGCGAAGAAGTTCTACGAGAAGGTATTTTATTGGAAATTCAGACATTGGAAAGGGGCCACAGAATACTGGCTGATTGAAACCGGCGGAGAAGAAGAGCCCGGGATCAACGGTGGCCTTTCAAAAAGGGAAGAGACAAATCCAAAAGTCATTCTAACAATCAATGTTCCTTCCAGAGATGAATTTGCCAAGAAGATTGAAGAGAATGGCGGTAAGATCCTGGATAAGATGGCAGTTCCTGGAGTAGGCTGGTTTGCACTTTGCGAAGACACGGAAGGAAATATGTTTGGCATTATGGAAGATGATGAGCATGTCAAATAACCCATCTCTGCTGGAGATCTAAGACGAATTATTCTGGGATGTTGTGCAATCAACTAATCCAGAAATTCATCTCGTCTACTGTTTTAAAACCAAAAATCCTATCCCAAGGAAACGGTAAGATATGAACCTTTCCCTGTTTGAATCCCATTCTTTTGTAAAGCTCCTTCGCTCTCCGATTCTTCTCTATCACCCAGAGTTTAACCCTCAAACATCCTTTTGATCTTGCGAAGTCAATTATGGACTTTATCAAAGAACTCCCGATCCCTTTGTTGCGCATGTCTTCTGCGACTGCTAAGGAGTCGATCATAAGCTCTTTTTCCTCAACTCTCCCCAAATAGAAAAACCAACCCATTACCACGGCCCTAATGGTTCCTAGTTTAAGAACTCGCACAATGGACGAGAGGCTTGGATCGATAAATCCCCTCCGCCCAAACTTCAGTCCTCCGACGCCTATGACTTCCCCTTTTTTGAGGGCCACTATTGTTCTGTCTTCTCTCAAGAATTGCACTAATGCATGAATGGATTTCTTCCTAGGACCAAAAATGTGTTTGTATTTGTCTTCAAACGCATCAAAAATGATTTTGGCCACGCTCAGTTTTTGATTCTTGGGAATACCATAAGCTATTTCTACAAACACCATACAATCCTGTCCTTAGTCTGATCGAGTTCTTGAACAAATAACCTCTTGGCAAAGCTATTAGAGTTCATACGTTATTATTTGTTTTCCTCTAGAACGATTTCTTCTTTCGTCGATATTATTATATCATAGCAGATAGATAATGAAGACTCTGGGTGGTGTGGGATCTTTGGATAGAGAGTTGGTATTTGAGCATATTGAGAACAACTTTGAGGATCACCTCGGTCTTCTTCAGAAGCTTGTAAGACAACCCTCAATTTCTGCTGAAAAAAAAGGAATTTGGGAGTGTGCAGACCTTATTAAGGGCTTTTTGAAGGATCTGGGGTGTAAAGAAGCAAGACTTGTCGAAACATCAGGCAATCCTGTCGTATATGGCTTCTACAATGCAAGCGCGGAAAAAACAATCATCATATATATGATGTATGATACACAGCCGGTAGATGAGCCAGGCTGGACTGTTGAGCCTTTGGATGGACGAGTTGTTGATGTGGATCCCCTTGGTAAGTGCCTTGTAGCAAGAGGAGCATATAATACAAAGGGTGAGCTTGGTGCCTTCATCAATGCGTGCAGGTCCATAAAAGCAGTTGGCGAAGAAATCCCAGTGAATCTGATTTTCGTAGCTGAAGGTGAGGAGGAGCTAGGCAGTCGTCACCTTCCTGAATTCATTAGAAGATACCTTGACAAGCTAAAAGAAGCTGATGCTGTATTCTTCCCATGGACCTCTCAGGATCAAAGAGGTAAGGTTCTGATGTATCTTGGTGTTAAAGGCATAATCTATTTTGAGCTTGAACTTGATGGAAAGAGTTGGGGCTATGGACCAACGGAGTTTGACATTCATGGAAGCCTCAAGGGCTGCGTTGACAATCCTGCTTTGCGTATGGTGCAGGCCTTGAGTACGTTTACCTCGAAGGATGGGAACAAAGTTATTGTTGAAGGTTTTTACAATAACGTTATTCCACCATCTGAGGAGGATATGGAGCTGTTGGAAAAACTTGAGAGGACGTTCGATGAAGAAACGATGAAGAATGAGCTAAGAATCGAACGCTTTGTTGATGATGCTCACGGAAAGGAGGCATTACTGAAATACCTTTATACACCGAGTTTAAACATAGATGGCATTTGGAGCGGCTACATCGGACCTGGTACAAAGACGGTTCTACCCCATAGAATCACAGTGAAAATGGATGTAAGGCTCATCCCGAAT
Source organism: Promethearchaeota archaeon (assembly GCA_048939565.1). GTDB lineage: Archaea > Asgardarchaeota > Odinarchaeia > Odinarchaeales > JBHLKK01 > JBHLKK01. The sequence continues at coordinate 1,180 of JBHLPJ010000116.1, read as the reverse complement.
ATGACTGTGGCTGAAGTGCTTCCTAGAATAAGACAGCATCTGGATAGTCACGGTTTCAATGAGATCAAAATAAGAGATCTTCAGGAAGGATATGATTGGGCCAAGACAAGTTTTAAAGAGCCAGCTGCCCAGGCAATACTTGAGACTTATCGTGAGTTTGGATATGAGCCAGAAATATGGCCGCATCTTGCTGGAAGTGCACCATTCTGTATGTTCAACCGGGAACCCCTGAATTTGCCTTTTGTGATGGGGGGACTGGGACACGGGTTAAGAGCCCATGCGCCGGATGAGTACTTAGTTGTGGGAGAGGAGGGGCCAACTGGAGGGCTCGCAACTCTTGAGAAATCATATGTCGCATTTTTGGACAATTTCTCTAGGATGTTGTGAGACTAGATCACACAGGCTGGTTCACCAGTATGTATTGAATCTTGACAGATGTGACATGATTTCAGAACAAATCAAAGAACGTACTAGCCATGAGATCGTTTTATTAGCCGCCACTTGAGAAAGAATTAGGATCAGTATTTTTGTCTGCTCTCTCTGTTAGCTGAAGAATGAACCTGATTTCAGCATATAGCCCCAAATCTTAAATTAGGTTTATATAATAGGATAGTAAACGAGAATCCAATCGATATGTGATTCTGGTCATCGTAACCATATTGATGTTGCATTTATTCCTGATATGTGAAATATGGAAAACCCACCTCGGGTCTTGACTTGTGAGGTGAATTCTCCTTTGGAAAAAGAAACCATAGAAGAGAAAAAGGTAAGAAGCCTTATTGAGTTAAGAGGATATAAGCTGCTCGAAAAAGAGAAACATGAAGGAATGACAAGATACATAGTTGAGGTCCTGAAAGGAAAAAAGGCAGCTGTTTTTGCTGTTCACAAAAAGATAGTCGGAGTGGCCAGTATTAAGAAGCTGTACAAGTTCATGGAAGAGAAGGGTGTTGAGAAAGGGATTATTGTGGCCGAAAAGAAATACAGTGCAGCAATCAAGAAAGAAGCAAAAAGCCAGAATATTGAACTAATTCCCGGTCGACTTCCACCGTCTAATATTTTCTTACATGAACTGGTGCCTGAACATACCATTCTCTCAGCCGAAGAAGTTGAGGAATTGCTTCGAGAATATAAAATAAATCTGAGTCAGCTCCCCCAGATAAAGGTGACAGATGTGGCTGTT
>JBHLPJ010000115.1:0-4358 GCA_048939565.1 Promethearchaeota archaeon | reverse complement strand
ATGTAAAGTATAGGACTGCTGAAAGGCACAAAAATCCCGCTGAGAAATACAAGGGGCATTATTACAAGCATTGGTAGCTGTCCGGCTAGTTTGGCATTCAATACAGCCGCCATTATAAGTCCAACACCAATACAGAATATTCCCAGCAATAGATACATTCCGAAATTAACAAACAATGCAATAATGCTGTAGAAGTAGACTCCCAACGCCAGAAATGCCAGAACATATACAGTTAGAAGTTGAAGTATTATTATGAGCACCTCAGATATGATAAAACCCACAAAGATATAGCCTGTGCTGGCCACAGGTGTGGTGGACAGTCGTTTCAAAGTTCCCTTATCTTTTTCTTGGCTAAAAGCTACAGAAGCAGATTGAGCTGCAAAGGCGGTACTGAATCCGAGAAGGCCCCAGACGAATAGATCAAATTGGGTATGCGTGCCTACCATAATCTGGCTGAACATGAACCAAAATATAAAAACGAACATTATCGGAAATCCGAATATGAATATGAATTGCTGAGGTTCCCTGAACCGGAATTTCATATTTTTCAAGACTAAACTCAGAATTTCTCTCATTTTTGATTCACTCCCTTAACTCCCTCCCGGTTAACACCAGGAATACATCTTCGAGGGTGTTCCCTCTTATGTTTAGGTTTTCAAGTGATTCTAATCTTTCTGGAAGAAGGTTTTCGATTTCAAGAAGTCTTTTGATGCCACCAGTTGCCGAAACAACCATCCTATCTTTGCCCAGAATCTTGACTCTAGAAATGAATGATCCCAGTTGCTCGATTCTCTTCTTCAATTTAGATAAATCGATTTGTGTTTTGAATTTCAAATCAAATACTTCTCCTTCCCCCACATTTGCTCGGAGGGCTTGTGGTGTACCATGAGCAATAATCGTTCCGTTATCAATTATGTATACTCGGTCGCTTAGTTCTTCGGCTTCACGCATGTTGTGAGTGGTCAAGACAATGGTTTTGCCCTGGTCTCTCAAACTTCTAATAAAGTCCCAAGTAAGGCGAGCGGCTTGTGGATCTAACCCAGCTGAAGGTTCGTCAAGAAAGATGATTTCTGGATCCATAACCAGACCCATAGCAAGATTTAGTCTCCTTTTCATACCCCCACTCAGTTTAGAGCTCCTTACATTCATCTTGTTCTCCAAACCGAGCAATTTTAAAAGGGTCTTGATTCTCTGCTGAATCTCTTTTTTCGGAAGAGCATACATTCCAGCAAAAAACTCACAATTCTCTTTTGGAGAAAGATAATCATACATGATAACTTCTTGGGGAACAACTCCGATCTGTTTTCTAACTCCATGAGGTTCATCTATTATACTGTAACCGCCAACAAAGGCGTCGCCACTGGTGGGCTTAAGAATAGTACTGAGCATAGATATAGTTGTCGTCTTTCCTGCTCCATTCGGTCCTATGAGCGAAACTAATTCCCCTTTTTTTGCGTAAATATCTATACCATCTACGGCTATCAGACCATCAAATTCTTTGGTCAGCTGGATTGTCTGGATCATGTTACCCTTCATTTGATTTCACCACCCATGATTTTTTCAACCAAGACTTTGATTCTTTCTTTGTTTTGACACTCATCTCTTCCAGCCTTTCGTTTATTGTTCTTAATTCTTCTTCCATGGCTTTATCGTCTAGTTGCATTTGGATTTCTCTCTGTCGTCGGCATTTGTCACATTCGCCAATCAAAACCCATACGCTAGTGCATACTTCTTCCCATTCACAATCGCAATTACGGATTCTTTTTAGCGTCTTTTGCATAAGATTCACCTCATATCACCATCATTTGGTCAAGAAATGGTAATCTGGGCGATATTGCCCAGATTACCACTCATAATAGCTCCTAGAGGGTAGTACTTGTCTGTTCTTGGCCGACCTTCTGTTGCTCTGGAATCGTGGTTTTCCGTAGGTAAGTGTTCACTTCTACGATCTCGTATACCATCACCGCCAAGATTATTGCTATCACAATGGGTACTATCCATGTGAAAGAAAGCACATAGGGTTTCCATTGAAACAGAGTGAAATCTCCGTTCGCAAAAGACCCATATATGATTGGAAATGAGAGCGGACCATAGAACAACTGCACTACGAAGTATATTCCGACGATAGCGTAAAGGGCGTTAATGCTTGTCAGTACACGGGCCAATCCTAGGGATTCACTTCCTATTGCTGCTCGTATCCCGGTGAGTGCGGCGCGACTAAACAGTATTATGGCCAGTAGCTGGAGAAATTCTAAATCTGGTGCAGGATAAGTTGGCACGAGCGACACAAGTACAAAGGCAATGATTAATAGAGCTACTCCTCCGACTCCATTCAGAATTGCATAGCCTCCCAGGCGAGTTTGGCTGGTAAACGCTTCGAACTTCTTCGCTCGTCGAGTTACTTTTCGCTGCGTTCTGGCAATTCGTGGTTCCTTTGGTTCTTTTCTCTCGAAGAAGTTGCGGAAGTTGTCCATCATATCGTGTATAATTACTTCTAAACTGGTCCCACCGGGATGTGAGAAGTACAGCAACACGAAGTAAGTGATTCCTATCCCCATCAGGATCCAGATTTGAACCCCCACCATAGCTCCGATATAATCCAGAATAGCTATTGACCCGGTCAAAGTGAACGTGGTCAGGAGTGCTATGGCCACAAGATCGGCGAAAACAATCAGTGGCACAATTCGCCAAAACAGAGTTCTGTTTTCGGTCGTCAGGGACGCCATGAATCCCAGAGGAGCCTTCTTTGTTATACCTTTATCACTCTCGGTCTGAAACTCATGGGCTAACATATCAGGGCTGCCCATCTTTACTACAGCGTCCCAAGCCGAAGCAGAGGTCAATTCACCTGTTGGGTGACTACCTTGTTCCAATAGGTGAGAACGAAGCTCAGGAATAACGTCTTCGGCCACCTGTGGAGATAGTCTCCTTTTTACCTGTTTCAGATAGTCTTCTATGATTTGCTTAGCAGAGGCTTCTTCTTTGGCAGCTGATAATTCTGCTTCACTTTCCTCATTTGTGGGTTCATCATTAATCCTACTCATGTTCATCCATCTCCGCTTCTCTTATTTTAATACCACAAGATGCACAGAAGGAAGCTCCGGGGGATATATGGAATCCACAACGAGAGCAATACAGATCCTTCTCTTTTTCATTATTATTCATTAGATCGACAACTATCTTCTGGAACAGAGGATTCAAGGTATCCATCAAATCATTCCAGAAAATCAACATTGCCTTTAGGCGTTCTTCGCCCTTGCTGGTAATAGTATAGTACTTCCTGGGCCGATCTCCACTAACATCCCACCGGTCACTGACCAGTTTTTGCTCGACTAATCGGCGTAGCAAAGGATAGAGTGTTCCGTCTCTGAGTATGAGTTTGTCGGCAGTACGCTCCCGGATAGCTTGGGATATTGCGTACCCGAAAGTGGCATTTCCTTCTTTTATTATCGATAGGACCACCAACTCCAATAGTCCGCGTCTTACATCGCTTTCCCAAGCCTCTGTGATTTTCTTTCCAGACATTTTTGGATATCCGCCAAGTTTTCGTTTTTTACGATTCTTTCTATCGAAGGACATGATATAAAGCTAAACCATATACCTCGACAGACAATGTATATAGATAAATACAGGTATATAAACTTATCGCTGGCCCGCAAAAACCGATACGTAACACTAAAGTCTTAAATAACCTGGTTCACTATTTCTCTAAAAAAGATTAGGGAGAGATCGACATGTCGAGTGCCAGGAATGCTTTAGGATTCTTCTTCTGTTTGGTGGCGGCCTGGGCCATTACCTACTTCGTTGGATTAGGCGGTACTATTGCAGATCTAGAAACTATAATAGGGGCTGGTGCAAACGCTATCTTGACTCTGGTAAGTGGTATCTGCATTGCCCAGCTTTCAGCATTTCCCCTGTTACTAGGAGGAACTTATGCAACAATAATTGCTTTAGCAGTGGGAGGGCTAATTGGAGGGCTGGTCTCAAGAAAATACTCAGGTGCTCTTGTGATCACGATAGGCTATATGATATTCTTGTTCATATTTCCATGGATATTGAACTTCGTAAGTACTCTCGATCCGGTTCTAGCATTTAACGCCATATTGCTTCTTCTTGGTCCAACAGGTACCGATCAGGCCATCGCAATAGTAGTTGCCTTTCTAGCAGTGCTGGTTCCATCCATGATCGGGGCTGCAATAACTGCCGAGGAAGAGGAATATTAATCGTCAATTATCTCCAATAATGATCAATAATATTGGAGATGCCAGTCAGCATGAAAAACGCGTGGAAAAAGTATCTCGATAGAGCTGAGTCCAGCGATGATGAAATGGCGCATGAGTACATCTACCCAGTTACAG
>JBHLPJ010000114.1:0-4367 GCA_048939565.1 Promethearchaeota archaeon | reverse complement strand
TCTGGAATGCCTGAGATACGTTCTCTCTTATCTACAATAATCCTAATTTGTTTCATGTGAAACGCCTCAAGGAGACTCCGTCCGATAGGGCGGAGAGGAATTGAGGTGGACATTAAATACATTCGCCAAATAATTAAAGGCATGAAAGTGGTTGTAACCGCCAAAGTTAAACTCACCGACTTCTCAGAGATCTTGGACCAAACTATGAGGATGTACGCTCGGGCTGTCCAGTTCTGTATTGATACCGCGTGGAAACACAGAATCGAGAATAGGGTAAAACTCCACCACCAATGCTACTATGAGCTCAGAAAACTATTTAACCTTCACGCTCAATTGGCATGTAACGCCATCAAACAAGCAGTAGAGATGATTAAGAGGTCACGCTCCAAGCCAGAAGTCTCTGAAGGACTGTCAATCAGATATAATCTTCTCAGATGCGGTTCAGTGAGTAATAATTGGACAGTACTTTCTTTGTCAACCATGAAAGGCAGAGTCAAGTTCCGGATAAACATACCTGAAGTTTTCGATAAATATCTCGATTGGAGGCTTGGTGAGGGTACACTTGTCAAAGACTACAAAGGACGTTTTTTCTTCTATTTCACGTTCTCCAGAGAGGTTAACACACGATTGGCTTACAACGACTTTAGGATTCTGGGTATTGATCTCGGAGTAAATACGCTAGCTGTCACCCGTGATTGTACCTTCTTCGGAAGCATCAAAAGGAAACGGATTCAGTGGGAACGATTTGTAGCGGAACTCCAAGCGAAAGGCACACCTGCCGCCAGACGGAAACTTAAGCGATCTGGAGGGCGGTGGAAACGGTTTATGACTTGGGTCAACCACAACGTTTCCAAAAGGATCGCATCCGGGCTTTCCGAAGGAGATGTGCTGGTGATGGAGAATCTGACATACATTAGAAGGACTGCTAAATACAACTCTTGGGTGCATAAATGGGCATTCCGAGAGCTTCAAATATTCTTGGAATACAAGGCTACCCTTAAAGGTGCGAGAGTAGTCTATGTCAACCCACATTACACAAGCAAGGAGTGCAACAGGTGTCACTGTAGAAATACTTCCCGACACGTAGGATTCTTCGAATGCAATGTTTGTGGACACTCCCTCAATTCCGATCTAAATGGTGCAAGAAACATAGCCCAACGCTATATGCGGATCACCGGGCTGGGCTTCTGTAAACAAGCCCATGATTTAGCGTGTGATGAGGTTGAAACTATGCCAAATGGTATAGGACTGATGCCGAGTACAGCTATAAGCTCCATCTGATAGGGTGGGGTAGTTTACAGGAAACCCCTTAAAAAACATCGGAAAGCAGATCCAATACCGCCAGAGTAGATTGAACTGCCTCTTCTGTTCGTACTGTCTTTGTGCCCTGTCTCGGAATAGTGTTGATGTTAAAATCTGCAACTTCATTCAATTCAATACCTTCTTCTCCTAGGATCTCATCTAAACCTTGATGCGGAGCTCCAAAAAGCAAGAGAACTCTACGGGACTTTTGCCAGCTATTGACAAGCGTCTTAGCAACATCGGCGATTTTAATCCCCTTCCGTGATGTTGCAATTACTATATCGGAGGGAGTCTTTCTCAGACTTTTTCCTAAGAATTGCCCAGTAATACTTACCGAATACCCCCAATATTCCCGCGTCTCTCTTGGTTTTACATTTTCTGCATGAATTCTCTCATTCTTGGTTATTCTAACCGTAATACGTTTTCCAGCAGGTAAGTTTGCCTTTTTCAACATAATTGGTTTTTCAACACCAACGTCGACCAGAGAAAGACTTCTATTTGATTTAACAACTACTCCTTCCCGGTGCTCTCCATCTCTAAGCTCTTCCAATTTACTCTCAGTCGGATGATGGGGGGTTCTAAGTGGGGGAAGTATTCCTGCATACTTAAGCTCTGGTCTCAGCGGGAATAATCTCTTTCTCAAGTATTGTGGACACTCCATGTACTTCATCAGACTTGAAATCAAACGAGCATTCTTTTTATGGTTGCTTTCTCGAGTGAAATAAAGCATTATTTTTCTTATTCGATATATAGACAAAATACGTCCGATGTGTCCGATTTTCTCAGTTTTTGATCTAAGGTCTGGCGAGTCAATAATTAAGGAAGAGGGGAGCATCACTATGATTTTTTCCATCAATTTCTCTCACCTTACAGGTTCTTTATCGGATATAGACAATATAAAGACTCAAGAGGTCTTAAAGAATATTCATTTGAAAGGCGGAGAAACGATGTGATGATTCATTATGAATAGGCATAATATTAATAAGGTGTTCCTACATTTGGAAACCTCACGTACTAAACTTATGTTTATAAGAAGCCCTCAGCGATTGAATCATAGCTAAACCATCTTTGTAGTATGACGTTTAATAAAACGGAGGTCTATGAATGCCTCGAAAGCACCGCCCAAAAAGTGGAAGTCTTGCTTACTTGCCTAGGGGTAGGGCTGCAAGACACGTAGGACGTGTTCGAAATTGGCCAGAACACGATGGAGAACCAACCATACTTGGTTTTGCCGGTTATAAGGCTGGTATGACCCATGTTATACTGGTAGATGAACGCCCCGAAAGCCCCTATTACGGTCATGAATTGATACGGGCAGTTACTGTTCTTGATTCTCCTCCCTTAACTGTCTGTGGAATCAAAGGATACAAAAGAACTCAATATGGCTTGAAGACCCTGGGAGAGGTTTGGGCACCAGAGCTAAGCTCTGATCTTAAGAGGACCCTTCCTGTACCAAAGGAGTATGACAGTGATGGTGCTTTAGAAAAACTGAGCGAGAATCTTAATGGATTCGCAGAGATTAGAGCAATAATGCATACTCAACCTCGCCTAGCGGCTGTACCAACGAAAAGACCAGCAGTATTTGAAAACATGATCGGAGGAGGCACAATTCAAGACCGATTCGAATATATCAAGAATCTGCTGGGAAAAGAAGTGAAGATCAGAGACATCTTAAAAGAGGGCAATTACGTCGATGTCATTGCTATAACCAAAGGAAAAGGTTTTCAAGGACCTGTAAAGAGATGGGGGATCAAGATTCTTCCCCGTAAGTCGCGCAAAACCAAGCGGGGAGTTGGGGCAATAGGTCCTTGGCATCCTGCCAGAGTAATGTACTCTGTGCCAAGAGCAGGACAAATGGGTTATCATCAACGGGTAGAGGTCAACAAGCGCATCCTAAAGATTGGAGAAGATGGTAAAGAAATCTCTCCTGCTGGTGGTTTTCTGCAGTATGGCATAATAAAAGGACCCTATGTCATTATTGAAGGTACGCTGCCTGGCCCGGTAAAACGACTCATTAGATTAAGATACCCTATTCGGACACCAACGGAGGTTGCCGAAAAGCCGCCCGAAATCAGCATAGTCTCCACCTCCAGCAAACAGGGTAAGTAGGATGAAAAAAATGGCCAAAACTGCTAATGTCTACACTCTGAAAGGGAAAAAGCGGGGAAAGGTAAAACTACCGGAAGTCTTTCAGACTCCGTATAGGCCAGATCTGATTAAAAGGGCCGTTATAGCAGCACAGTCGGCCCGCTATCAACCCCATGGAACCAACAAATTGGCCGGAAAGAGGACCACAGCCGAATATCTAGGAACTGGTCGAGGCATAGCTCGAGTTCCTCGCACGAAAGGTCATGGATATCGGGCAGCCCAAAGAGCAGCTTTCGTCCCAATGACAGTCGGAGGACGGGTCGCACATCCTCCAAGAGCAGAAAAGAAATTACATGAAAAGATTAACAAGAAAGAAAGACGTTTAGCAATCCGCTCAGCTATTGCTGCCTCAGCCAACATTGACTTGGTTAAAAGCAGAGGACATGCCATTGACGATGTTCCTGAGTTTCCGCTGGTTGTGATTGATGACATCCAAAGCTTGACAACCACAAAAGAAACCAAGGATGCTTTCCAAAATCTGGGTATCTGGGCTGATATCGAACGGGCCAAGAAGGGGAAGAAAATTAGAGCCGGAAAAGGAAAAATGCGAGGTAGAAAATACAAAAGACCTAAAGGACCATTATTAATCATTGCAGATAATCAAGGAATCCTGAAAGCTGCAGCAAATCACCCGGGATTAGATATTGTGAATATCAAGAATCTGAATGCCGAGCTACTTGCTCCAGGCATTCATGCAGGAAGGCTTACCATATGGACCGAGTCCGCTATTCAACAGCTAAATGAGCTACCTCTCTAGGATTTAATAGGAGAATGAGGCCTTATGGATCCGCATAAAATCATCATTCGGCCTGTAATAACTGAAACAGCGCTCGAATTAATCGAAAAGGAGAATAAAATAACGTTCATAGTACTCCGTAAAGCAAATCGAATAACAATTAGACGTGCCGTCGAAGTAC
>JBHLPJ010000113.1:0-4390 GCA_048939565.1 Promethearchaeota archaeon | reverse complement strand
TTGGACAATCTATATCGATTGGGTGTCAAAATCATAGATTTAGGGGAGAAGCCTTCAAAGAGCCACTTGAACAAGGAGATAACTAGAGTAATTCTTGAAAATAAGGGCACTCATATTGCATCGTATTTGACAGTCCTTCTTATTTCACTCGGACTTTATGCCGACGAAAAACAAATGAAGAACATTAAGAGTTATTATCTAAAGAAAGTAAGGTATGTCGTAAAGGAGAAGAAGTTGACGGAAATCTCTCACGTAAAAGACATAATAAAGGACCTCAAGCAGAAGCTGCAAGATCTTGAGGTGTTTCCTTACTATTTGGATTTGCTTAGTTCCGAGTGGCTCAGTTTTGAAGAAGATGAGATTGAGAGATTCTTTAGCAAGGTTTTAAAGTAGATATAAATTGTTAGTTGCAGATCGATTTACTACAAGTTGATTTTGTCATAAAATCCTCCCTTTTGACCAGAAGGTAACCTCTATCCTAAGCATATTCAGTTTTCCTTCATCTATTACCGAATCTGCATTGGATGCAACAGACTCAAAAAGAAAGAAGAATCTTTTGCCTAAGATTCCTCTTTTGTACATAGACTTTGAGTAGCGGGAGCAGGAATGATCTCAGCGAGGATTCCACAACTTCTTCCCTAAGGGCAGAACCGTCTTGCCGGCCATAGTATTTACGAGCACGGCCGCCGCTCCGTAGAAGGACGAGGCAGAGACACAGACAAGGAAAACGCCAACGATAAAGGCTGGAGTGCCAAAGAGCACATGGGGGATTAACGTTCCAAGGGCGAGGTCGATAAAGATTAAGACTGTGAGAAAGGTCAGATTTGTCATGAGCGAGCCCACAGTCATTATGAGACCGAAAACTAAGAAGCCAATCAATCCAAAGCCATAATGGGTCATATCTACCGGGACGCCGCCAAAGATTGCAATGAACAAAGTCAGTGAGACTGAGTACCACAAGAGCGAAAAGGTAGTAAAAACCGTTCCACCAAATATATTCTTCCTCTTGAAATCGATAATCCCTGCAATTAGCTGGGCGGTAGCCCCAAGGCACACAGTCCAAGGAATCATAAGAGACTTGGCTGCAGCAGAAGCCAACCCAAGATCGGTCGATGACAAAACAAGTGCAGCAACTGCCAGCCCAAATAGTCCTAGTGAAGCTGGTTCTGCTGCGAATGGAGGATCCTCCTTTACGGCCGCCTTGGTTTTAATAGCTTTTTCAGACATGGCTCCTAGTAGCATTTTTATCTTTTAAAGCTTATTCATTTAATCACGTTTCATAATAAACAAGATTGAACATCAAATCCTGATTTCCACTGCAATCTTATAATATTGGGATAGCTAGCTTCCCACGTGCTGGTGCGAAGATATGGTAGACGATCGAGATCATGATAACCTAGTGTCTGCTGGAACGGTGAGCAAGAATCTACAGACCTTGGTTTCCAATATGTTGGATAACTTGCCTGTTAGAGAGAGAAAGATATTCGCAGCATTTTACACAAATCCCGTGGCCGCTGAGTTACTGATAGGGCTAACTATTGACAAATGGGAGAGCAGTGTGATAGACCCTGCTTGTGGTGCTGGATCACTGCTTACTGCTGCATATGATCGAAAAATGGATTTGTTTAAGAAACAGCTCGGCAAAAAAAGCCTAACCCGCAAAGAAACAGAAAAACTGCATCAGCTTTTCATTGAGAAACACATTACGGGAATTGAAATAATGCCTTTGGCAGCAAGAATCGCAGCTCTTAGGCTGGCTCTTCGACATCCAAAGGCAAAACCTGATAAGGTCCGAGTTGCGATTTGTGATTCTTTAGAATTATCAGGAAGAGCTGCTGATTTGAATGCAGAAGGCATTCGAGTAGGAGGTATTCCCAAGTCTGCCTTGGAATTCTTCGACAGAGAAAAGGAGCTGCCTCTTCTTGATCACAATAACCTGGAACTTGCGGAGGAGAAATTTCACATAAACCGAAATGACGTTTTGATAATGAACCCCCCTTTTACCGACAGAAAGAAGATACCGGCCAAATATAGGAAAAAGCTAGGGAAATTTGACAAAATAACATCTAAATGCGGGAGTCAGGTAAATTTATGGGGCTTATTTCTTGCACTTGCGGACGAGCTAGTAAAAAAGGGTGGAAGAATAGGGGCTATCATTCCAATAAACATCGGCAGGGGCAGAGCCACAGAGAAGATTAGAAAGTTCATACTCAATAACTATCGCATACTATACATAGTGAAACCGACCAAAAACGTGGCATTTAGTGAGGCCGCAGCGTTCAGGGACATTTTATTGATTATGGAAAAGGCAAAACCGAGGAACGACGATACAATAACCTTTGTGCTATTGAAAAAACCATTGGACGAACTAAAGAATAACAATGCTAGACTTTTGGTTGACAAAATACACCGGACCAATAAAAATAATGGCAACATTTCTAGTTGTGAATCATTGGAAATAATACCGATAAACTACAAAGAATTGAGGCAAAGGAATCTGATGGAATTAATATGGGGTTTCAGCGCACAAAACATGAAACACATTGATGAATTTATGAGCTTGCTGAGAGCAAGGAGTGAAAACAAACTAACCAGTTTTCCAACCAATCAATTAATGGAAGGATTTCATACTTCGCCAGATAAGCTTTCTCAACTCCTATTCATCACTGATCCATGTAATAAAAGTAGGATTGGAAGGGCTTCTTTGGTTTTTCTTGGAAAAGATGAAGAATACCTCTTCTTTAAGCTAAAGGCCACGGAAAAGATTCTGAGAGTACCAATTAGTTCATTAGATATAGGATTAAAGACAATTGTCGGTTTGAAAACCATTGATATAACTGATCTGAACGATTACATTATAGTAAAACCTCCTCTTAATGAAATTTTGAAAAGGATAATAGAATTCTCGAAATACGGCGAGAAGAAAATCCCTTGGACGAAGATTGAAAGGGAAAGGAAAAAGAGAACACATGTGACTGTTTTTAGAAGATTTGGCCCGACGTCAAGAAATACTCATTTCTTGTCCCTTTACTCTGAATCGGATTTCATTCCCACCGATTCTTTCAAGATTTTCAAGGCCCCAAAGAATGAAAGCAAGGTTGTCTGTCTGTTCCTCAATTCATCAATTAGTATGATTGGGCTCCTTCAAAATATGCAGCAGACAACAGGTCCTTTTATAGACATAAAAGAAGAAGACTTTGAGCATTTTGACTTCATTAACGTGGAAGCACTGAATAAATCGGAGATTGCAAGTCTCTTACTTCTTTTTGAAAAACTAAGGGGGCTTGAATTCCCTTCAATTCTGGAGCAATTCGAGAAAGGGTTCTGGGGAAGAGTGGAGTTGGACAGGACTTTCCTCAGAATCCTAGGTCTTTCTGATAAGGAGATAAATCAATGGCTGCCCAGTGTCTATCAAGCGATAGTTGATGAGCTAGAAGCTTTGAAGTCAGTCTATTAGGTGTTATGATTCTGTAATGACATAAAATAGAGCCATGCTAAAACCATTCGAAATCTTCACCACAATCATTGCGACGATAATTCAACAAAATCGTGTCATCGGTAGAAATTTCATTTGTCATTTTTTTTACATTCTTGCTCCTGCAAATAGGACAAACTGGTTCTTCCATTCGTATCACCTCGATTTGGAAATGCTTTTGACTTCTTGTAAATATTTTTCTCATCCAATTGAAGGTGAAACCAAAAAAAGAGGGGATTAAATTAGCGAGTTCATGACCTTCTCAGTTGTTTAGAATAGTGCCACCGGATCACAGAGATTCTCTGCCTCTCTTGCTGCTCGTCCGCATAATCTGCAAATCCATTTTGGATTAGAAGTAACAAGCTTTCTATATTCACCTATAGTAATTCCATGTGCGATTTTTTCACACAAATGCTGGTCATGGTCATGATGAGGGTTTTCATATAATGGCATAGTTTCCTGTACAGTCAAACAATGAATTTAAAACTTGTGGTGAGAAGTCTGTGGATCTTTCCGGAGCCATGAAATAATGAAGGAATATGACTTCTGTTTTCCTGTCCTAAATGTAAATAACTGCTTATTGTCAGAAGGTTTTAATATGCTCCGGTTTTAGATGATTTTAATATCAAGAAAGGGAGGACGTAAAATGGCTGTCCCTGATACTCCTGAAAATTTGGAGATCTGCAAAAGATTCTGCGGACCTTGTCCGACATTTAAGCCGAATAAACTCAATGAGGTTAAACCTCATGCTCTTTTCTGTGTCCGTGGGGCATCAGAGAAACCTGCTGATCGGATTGAAGACAAAGGCTGTTTCTGCCCTGGTTGTGAAGTCTTCAGAAAATACAAATTAAAAGGCGGTTGGTTCTGTCTGCATGGTGTTGAAGGGCGATAACAGACTAGACCTTTCTTTTATTT
>JBHLPJ010000112.1:0-4392 GCA_048939565.1 Promethearchaeota archaeon | reverse complement strand
AGGTTTTGGCGGAAGAGGCTGCAAGAGTTGTTTTTCCATTTACGGCTTTTGTCGATCATGAGCCCTCCAAACTCGCATTGATACTTAATGCGATCAATCCACGGGTCGGAGGAATCCTGATCCGAGGGGAAAAGGGCAGCGGGAAATCAACCTTGGTTCGTGGGCTTGCTGGTTTGCTACCCCCTATAGAGGTTATGCGCGGGTGTCCGTTCAATTGCAACCCTCATGATAAGACAAACATGTGTGAAGTATGCAGAGAAAAAGGTAAGACTAAGGGAAAAGCTGCAGTGGAAAAGAAAAGAATGAAAGTCGTGACCCTGCCACTTGGAGCTACTGAAGATATGGTTGTAGGTACGCTGGATGTTGAAAAGGCCCTTACCAAGGGAGTTCTTGCCCTTCAACCAGGAATACTGGCAAGGGCAAACCAAAACATCCTATATGTCGACGAGATTAATCTACTACCAGATAATATCGTGGATGTCATTTTGGACGCTGCCGCCCTCGGATGGAATTATGTTGAAAGAGAAGGAGTATCCGTCTCACATCCGTCTCGATTCGTATTGGTAGGGACTATGAATCCCGAAGAAGGGGAACTAAGACCTCAATTGCTTGATCGTTTGCCGCTATCTGTCTCAATCGGAGGACTGGCCGATGAGGGGATGAGGGTCGAAGTCATCAAACGAAATATGGATTTTTCTGAACGTCCTGAGGAGTTTCACAGTAATTGGAAGGAAAAGGAAAAGGAAATACGAGACAGGATAGCAAAAGCAAGGCAACTGTTAAATGGTGTGGAAATACCAGAAGGAATCCTTCATGTCGTTGCCAGAATGTGCATGTCACTTGGTATCGATGGCCACCGTCCAGATATCATTATCGTCACATCAGCAAAAACACTGGCTGCTTATGAAGGAAGGAGTATTGTACAGCTTGAGGATGTTAATTGGGTTTCTCAACTTGCCCTTCAGCATAGAACTAGATTGGGCGGTTATGAGGAGCCCGCATCGGCAGAGCAAATAAACGAGGCATTCAGGAAGAGCGTGAAGGAGTCGAGGCAATTTTTTCGCAAAAGCTGATCCTGATATTCATAAACAGCAAATGGAGAAAGTGAAACGCATAACAAGCTTTTGGGAAGAGCGAGAGAAACTAAAAGATACCATTCATATGAAGACAAAGACAGGACTCTTTACAAAGGTACCGATCGTAACAAAAAAGGGATTTCCAAGGGTTCCAAGGGGCGGATATCTTCATAGAACAAAGGAGGCCCTGACCAAAAAATACGAGAGTTTCAAGGAGAAACTGAGTTCAGTATGGAAAAAGAAGCCCAGTGATAGGATGTTGGTAAGAGAAGGGGGTTATGATAAAAACGGCATCCCGACGGGAGAGATTATGATGTCCCCTGAAAAGAGAGCAAAGGCTAGGGGTTTTCCTATTCCTGTTAAACCGGAAGCGCCTTGGGAGAAATACAGAATAAGCTCAAGTATCCACGCTAAGGTAAGAAGAGGAGGAGAGAAGACTTGGCTTGCAGGTAAACGAGCCTTAGTAGTCACTTCTTCTCGGGGACATTACATTGGGTTTGAAATTCCTAAAGGGCCACTTGTGGATTTAGCCTTCGGACCAACCATACGGGCTGCTGCAACAAGAGGGAGAGGCGAAAACAAACTTGCTATGGACATTAGGAAAAAAGATTGGAGAAGTAAGATTCGAGCCTATAAAGCGCCTCTTTCAATCATGATTGTTATAGATGCTAGCGATTCTATGGTCTGGTTCTTAGAGACCATTGCCAATGCCATTCTACTTCTTCACAGGACTGCATATAGAAAACGCGATAGAGTAGGCTTGGTTATGGTGAGGGGGGACCACGCCGAGGTGCTTCACCACCCAACTACGAATATTCAGATCGTTTCTAAGAGTATTAAGAATCTCAGGTGTGGGGGGCTTACTCCTCTTGCATCCGGACTCATAAAGGCTCAAGAGGTTCTGGAACACGAGTTGCGACGTAACCCAAGCATTGTTCCATTGATTATGGTATTGAGTGATGGGTTAGCGAATGTTCCGCTTGAACATCCGGTCAGCCCTGCTCTGCGAGAACTAATGCACAGTCCTTCTCAAGCGGATGTTGTCGCCGTCGCAAGACGGATAGCACGCAAAAACATACCGATAACCTCAATCAATCCTTTACATCTAGATAAATGGAAATTCAAAAAATTCCTTTCACCAACCCAGCTCCTTAAGGAAATTTCTAGAGCAACGGGAGGGAAGTATTACGGTTTTCGTACAGGAATCGTTCGAAAAGGCAAGTTTAATGTTGAAACAGTGGCCAGAATTATGGAAGATACAACTTCAAGCGCGATTTTGAGAAAAGGAAGGGGAGAGATGATGAATCTTTGAGTAAAGACTCCCGCAAAATATTGGCGATTTCTGCCATTTCTGAAGGGGAAATAAGAGAAATTGGAAAGAAATACAGATTTGGCAAGATAAAAGATGTGAAAACACGATATTACCCGTATATCTACTTCACTTTTTCCTACGACGAGATGAAGGGGATATTGCATCGAAGGAGCATAGAGAGGAAGGGAGAATCGGTTTTGGATAGCAGTTGGTATCTGTATCCTGTAACCGACTTTGAGAAATTCTTCAAGAAGAACTTGGTTCAACCTTATGCTGGTGTCAGCGAAGAGACTGTTTCGGTTAAGAGTGTTTCGTATGCCAAGATTGATGATCCAACGATGGTTGTCAAGGGTGCTTTTGAGGCCATTATGAATTATGTTTCAATGAAAGAAGGAGAGTTTGCAAGTAGAGTTACGCAAACCAAGGAGAGTACCAAAGGGTTACTGCAGGAAGCAGGAAGGCTTGCCCGTAGTGGACATGTATTGACAGCCAGAATAATCTCAGACCGTGTGAAGTTTGCCCGAGGTAGCGCAGAAAAAGAGCAAAATAAGTTCCTTAGAACAGTATCCAAGAAATTCAGAAAGTGCTTTGGAGCAGATGCTATTAAGAAGATCTTGACGGCTGAGATCTTTTATTGCCCTCGTTACATATTAATGCTTGAGGATGGAAATACCTCAATGTTAGATCATGAAGGGAGAGAGATTTCACAGTTTTAAGACTGGGAAGATGAGATGCAAATGGCGAGAAAGCAATTTAGGGCATTAGTTATCCCCGCTAAGCCCATTTCAGAAATAAGAAAGATCGCTGAAAAATTCGGAATGGGTAAGATAAACGATATAAGAACAGTGTATCATCCATACGTACATTTCAACTTCACCTATGACGAGAAGAGGGGGCTACTTAGACGAGCGACCGTCCAAAAAGAGGGGGAATCAGTTTTGGATAGCGACTGGGGTTCATACCCTATCAAAGATTTCGACGATTTTTTCCGGCGGAGGCTATCGGATTTGTGCTCTAAAGCTGTTGAGACCGACATTCTTCTGGAAAGCATACCCCGTTCTGAAGATATGGATCCGAAGATGCTTGTCAAGAAGGCTTTTGAAGCAATCATTGAATATGTCGCAGGACGAGAAGAAGAGCTGGTGAGCAAATCTCAACAAGTTGATGAAAGGACCCAACCTCTAATGCGAGAAGCCGATAGACTTTCGGGTCGAGGGCACTTACCTCCCAGGAGTAGGACGGGTTTGGTTTCAAGGGCAAGGGCAGCAGAAACAATTATCCATCATGTAAGAGAGATGAAAGGCAGAGCCAAGAAAGAACAAGAAAAATTCCGTAAAGAGATACTCAAGAAAATGAAAAAGAGTCTAGGCGTGGCAAATATCAAAGAGATATTGCAGGCGAGATTTGTCTACTGCCCACACCACATGGTTGAATTTGAAACCGGAAAAACTGAAATCCTTGATCATAATGGAAGAAGAATAAGAAAATCCTAGCCTTTTAGAGAGACTAGCTTCTTCTCTTCAAAGCGAGGAATGTACCAATCACAGCCATAGAAACCACAAGTACTACAGCTAACAAAAGCGGTTGACTAACAGCACTTATAGTTATGGTTCCAACCGCAATCTCTGTTTCTCCGCCATCGCCATCCAAAATCCTGAAATACAGCTCATAGATACCCTCAGGGATTGCATCGGTGGGGACTGAGAAATCCGTTGTTGCACCGTCTAATAATATCGTTTGATTTAGCCAACCAGTCTTAGAGGAATAGAGACAGAGTCTTACTATCATATTGTGAAATGTGTCTTCGAGATCATTCACTGTGACCTGTCCTGATATTGGAGTCCCGACACCAATTGTTGTACTTTGAAGAGATACTTGAATTGTTGGTAGATTATTCTGAACATTCAAAAGTAAGAGAGAACTGATGTCAGTGGCTCCATCCAAATCTTGAGCGATTACATAGACGTCCCATGTCCCTGACAAGGATGAAGGTCCAAAAGTGTA
>JBHLPJ010000111.1:0-4427 GCA_048939565.1 Promethearchaeota archaeon | reverse complement strand
CAGGTCATTAAAGGTTTCAATGATGCTATCGTTGGCATGAAATCTGGTGAAGAGAAGACGGTTACACTGCCTCCAGATCTAGCATATGGGAAGACAGGAAAACATCCAATGGCTGGCAAAACACTGCAGTTCAGGATCATTCTCGTGGATATAGCCAAAGAGAAGTGAACCTGACGGTCACTTTAAAAATCGAAAAAATAACAAGCTATCAGGGACAATTTTATCAAAAGCAACCTGTATAGGAGATCCACAATACTCAGGCTTCTCAATGGGCAGAAAGAAATCATCGTCTCACGTCAATGGTCAGATAGTCGATATCTCGGGGATAATAAGTCACTCGCTCCACGCCTTCGTTACTAATGATAACAGTGTCAGAATGCCGAAATCCGCCAATTGCTCGATCATAGATTCCCGGTTCAACCGTAAAAACCATACCAGGCTGCATTTTCACATCCATACCCTGATCTAAAAATGGTTTCTCATGTCCTTCAAGCCCAATGGCATGACCAGTGTGATGCTGAGCCAATTGTAGAACACCATGTTTTTTGAAAACCTTCCGAGTTTCGCTATCCACCACAGAACAAGGTTTTCCTGGTCCAAAGGCTTCGAATGCTGCGTCTTGTGCTTCCATCATAATATCGAAGTATTTATGCTGCTTTTCGCTTGGTGCGCCCATGAACATTGTCCGTTCCAACTCAGCATAATAGCCTGCCACACTTGCAGTTGCGCCTGTAACAAGGGTGTCTCCTGGTTTGAACGTGGCGAAGCGAGTAGTTGCATGAGGGATGGCCGAGTATGTTCCGATTTGTCCACGATAGCCCGCCTGGGCCGGAAGTCCCCTGAATGAGAATGGACGATAGGAGAGCCCGAGGGCTTTTCCCATAGCAATCGAGGCCTCCATGGAGGCTGATAGTGATACCTCAACTTCGTTGGCCCCTATCACTGTTTTTTCCTGCAATATCTGATGTGCCAAGTTTGCCCACATTGCTGACCATCTGATACACTGTAGTTCGTCTTCATCTTTTATTACTCGCATGTCTGTAATCAAGTTGGGCATCACTTTTACCGGAAAGCCAAGCACTTCTTTTAGTTTTGGTCCTTCATAGCCCCACCGGCTGGAACTACCAGGTGCTTCGGCCCCCAAACTGCTAGTGATTCGTAATTCCTCTTTTAGAAAAGATGCAAAGAGCTTCATTGGATGTTTCAGGCCTGGATAATCAAAATAAGTGCCGATATGTTTGACGTTTTGGACATCCTCCTGAACGTGTAATCTTTCTAGTTCAGGTACAAAGAAGCTAATATCTGTTTCCTGAATGATAAGTGCCAAAGGACGTTCGGTAGGAAGATGTACAAATCCTGTTAGGTAATAGATGTGTATCGGATTGAATACCACAAAATGCTTTACATCTTTTTTGGCCAGCTTCTTTCGAAGTTGTTTTTGACGAGATTCAAAACGATTTTGGGGAATCTTCATCATAGACGTTTTTGTCACTCTCCCTAATTATTCCTTTGAGTATTTCATTACAGACGAAACAGCTACGATGGTTTTTTGACAAAGATCTCCGGAATGCAAATAGATAAGCATATTACCATGTTTCTAAGACAAAGATATTTATAGCTTATTGGGTAGATGAGTTAGATATTCTGACAGCTAGAGATGGGGGTGGTCAGGAGAATGTCTGCCAATGACCATTTCAAGAGTGGAAAAACTCTTCTTGAAAAGGGAGAGTATTCAAAAGCCATGGGAGAATTCGAGAAGGCGTTGGAGATCGACTTAGGTCATTCTCAAGCGTGGTTGGGAAAGGCCAAGGCTCATTTCTATTTGGTGGAGTATGATAAAGCCATTGAATGCAGCAAAAAAGCCATAGAGATCAATAACGACTTCGGAGAAGCATGGGGCTGGCTAGGAGCAATCTGCAAATTCATCCGGAAATATGAGGAGGCAATTCCGTTTTATAAGAAATATGCAGAGCTCGAACCTGATAATGCATTGATATATCTCGATATTGGGTCATGTTATGGAGGATTTGATGACTATTTTCATCAAATCGAATACTATGAAAAGGCGTTGGAGATCGATCCAAACGATTTGCTCACGAAGATTGTACTAGATAAAGCGCTAGAGAAGTACCCTCAATATTATGATGAAAAAAGTAAGAGAAAAAAGCCCTAGAGAAACGTTGAAGTTTTGGGATCAGTCTAGTTTAAGATCTATGAAGGCTTCTTAACCGTTTCATACAATTAACTGATCACCTCATAATCGATGTGTTTCCATGAGGAGAAACTCCCGTAAATGTGTAAGATGATGGGGCGGACGGAAAAACAACAAGATCCTAAGCATCTCTTTTTCTGGCCTCTATTGCGGGAGTTCTTTCTATTCCACGAATAATTCTTGAATTAATCCCGCATCCCCTAGCTTAGTTGTTCGATGATATCTTCAAGTTTTTCGTAAGTACCTTCTTTGATTCTTTCCAGATAGTGCTTTGCATGCACTCTCCTCTTTTCTGTTAGGTCAATAACCTTCCAACCCTGCTTTTTCATAAGTTTGTCTTTTGTGGTAGGAAACTCAGCATCTTCGCCGAGTACTTCCTCTAAAGACTTGATGCCCACATTCTTTGTGACTTGGGGAAAGCTACCTGTCTTTTGAAAAACCTTTAGTCTAGCTGCATCTTTATACATCTTGATTGGATGAAAGGTTATGATTGCTCTTTATGCATTCGAAGATTTCACCCTGCTATAGATTTCACCAAGCTCACCATCAGTGAATTGGTAAAGATTATGATGGCCTTTGCCAAATAGCCGTGTATATAATACATCAGACTTAGTCGATGGAGTTTGCACCGAAAGGTCTACGCAATGGATAATATCGTAATCTTCCATAATCCTGATAATGTCTTTCGTCAATCCTCCTGGTAGACTCCGAATCTCCCAGGCCAATCTAACTCTGCCAGTATTCACGCTCGAAAGTAAGTCTCGAACGGATTGAACTTTCTCATTGCTAAATTTCATTGTTGGAGGAGTCATTAGATGCAAAAACTGTGATCTTAGCAGTTCACAGATTTTGATCATTTCGCTGAAGCTTTCTATGCTTTCTGCAACAGGCTCTAGGAGATACTTATGAGTTACACTGTTATGACAACGGACAGAGAATTCAAAATCCTTAGGAACTCGCCTCCTCCAAGATCTGACCGTTTCATATTCGGGAATCTCATAAAAAGTCGAGTTAACCTCAACAAAGTCGAAAGCCTCGGAGTACGCCGAAAGGTTATCCTTCCCAGGAACGTGAAAGTACGCCCAGCCGCCCGCACCAATCAGTATTTCCATAAGAGTTATTTGTCATCTCTAAATAAGAATATTTGGAGGTCGTTCATTGGCCAGGCTTTTCTTTGGATGTTCAGGGTGGAGTTATAATGAATGGGTGGGTCCCTTCTATAAAGATGTCAAAAGGAGCAAACTATCTGCCTATTCTGACGTTTTCAAAACAGCAGAGATAAATAGTACATTTTACGCATACCCTAAGGCAGGTGTAGTTCAGGGATGGCTAAGATATAGTCCCAAGGAGTTTGTATTCTCAGCAAAGATTCCAGGGCAGATAACTCACGACAAAGAACTCGAGGTTGGAAAGGGACTGGAAAATGATCTCAATCATTTCTTTGCTCTGATGGATCCGCTCTCCACAGTTGGGAAGTTGGGTTGCTTTTTAGTCCAATTGCCTCCAAGACTTAGATTTATGGCCAGTAAAGTTGAGGATTTCTACGCACTTCTTCCTGATAAATATAGGTTTGCTGTAGAGTTCAGGAACAAAACATGGCTCAGTGACAAATCGATTGAATTACTAAGCAAATACAACATGGCCTACACAGTAGTAGATGAGCCGCTTTTACCGCCCGATGTCTACATCACAGCGGACTTTACATATTTCCGGTGGCATGGGCATGGAAAAGAGCCCTGGTATAACTATCTTTACGCGGAAGATGAACTAAATGAATGGGTTCCAAAGATACAAGAAGTTCAGGAAAACGTAGACGAGGTTTATGGATACTTTAACAACCATTATCATGGATATGCGCCTGAGAATTGCTTAGACGTAATGGAGATGTTGGGTATTGCGACGCCGTTGCAAACGCAAATCAGAGAGAGAATCAAGAATTATCGTAGAAAACCTCCAAAACCGCCTCCCGAACCCAAAACACTGATGGACTTTATTGGAGAACCTTCCCCAGAAGGAGAAGAAAAACGGAAATTGATAGAAGAGAATACCGAGTCTCTTCTTCGCCTTTTTGCCGATGAGGGCAGGATTCTCAGAGGAAGGGTAATAAGAGATAATGAGCTTAAAGGCCTAAAAGCTGGAAAATCCAGAGTCTCGGCCAGAATTAGAGATTATAGCATACTAATCGATCTTGAAGATAGAATAATCCAACATGACT
>JBHLPJ010000110.1:0-4437 GCA_048939565.1 Promethearchaeota archaeon | reverse complement strand
TTTCAGAGATCATGCTCACGACCAGCATTTTGCTAAAGGGATTAACCATGACCAAGAGTACGAAGGATAGTTCAAACATGATTATTGGATTTATTGTGAGCCCATTCATCGGAGTCAACCTCAAAATGATTGGGATTACGAAATTTCTAATCACGAAACCTATTTAATCTTATGCAATAATATGGGCCATCTGGTGATTGATTTGAGTTATGATTCTCTTGCAACTCCTTGTGGACTCTACTGTGGCTTTTGCAGGTTTTATATGAATGAGAAATGCAGGGGATGCGGTAGTCCGGATAGACTGGACTGCAGTATATTAAAATGCTGTAAGGGGGATAAAGATCTACAGTTCTGCACTGAATGCGAAGATTTTCCGTGCAAGGAATTAAGAGACAGCATAGGACTTCATCCCAAGTGGTTGGAGGAATTGGCAAGACTTCCGCTCAAGAATAAACAACCGTAGTTGCTTAAAGAACAAACATTCTCACTGAGCAATTTGTCGCGTTTCAACCATGAAATATGGATTTTTTCCGACTACCTTTCGGAAAACTCTCATCAGATTTCCTCAGATTAGGCTCATTCCAGTCTTTTTTATCCAAATCCATCTCTTTATTATTAAATAGAGGTTTTTTTGTTCATCTTTTTCTAATTACGAAGTCTTGGCAGCTTTTTGCATATGTGCTGATAAGCTTTAAAAAGAAATCCTTTTCCAGACCAGGGTTAAATGGAATGAGGACTCTAGGGATGGAAGAAGAAGTGGCCAGGCTTCTGAGATTCATTGATGAGAAATATAAGTCAGGAGAGATGTCCTCAAGCGAATATGCTATATCCAGGCTTAACTGTCTGGATTTCCTTGACAAACTAGGTAGAGCTAGGGTCAATGAAGAGAAAGGGAGGACCAATCCTCTTCATAGGCTTATAGGTAGTGTTATAACATCTCTAGGGGTGGGATTTCTTTCTGTAGCTATGGTAGGCGTTATTAGTGGATTATTCACTCAAGCTGGAATGATTGAAACAGTGCTGTGGTTTGTAGGTTTTGGGATTCCAGGAATGTTCACAATCTATACTGGGTTAAAACTATTGGGAGAAGTTGGATCGTGAACCCCCCTGCTCATTAGAGGGAGTTCATATTGAGGTGCTTTGGATGAAAATCTTATCCGGAGGAATCGTCAAGTTTGTTATGCTCTTGATAGTAGGATTTATTGCGCTTAATGCAATTCTGCTGCTGGCAAGCAATGCAACTCTTACCTTATTCCTATTTGTTATACCGATGGTACTTACTCTTATCGCATTGAATTTTAATCATCTTAAAAGACTAGCTAAAGGAACAAAGAAAAAGCTCGATAGTTTTGCGAGAACTAGATATGAAAAAAGAGAAAAACCTGATAGATTGAGGGAACTAGATATCCTGAGAGATCTTCAATTCTATTTCTATGGAAATTTCGAAGATGTAGTTATAGTGAAGAGGGGTTCTCAGATAGCTGCTGTAGGATTCCTTGCTCTCCAAAAAGTTCCAAAAGGTCTCACGGGAGACCTGAATGGTATTCTAAAAACTCTTCATGACGAGAATATATCGTTGACATATGTATTAGTTCAAAATCCGGCTAATGATCAAACCAACAGTGAAAAAAAAGATATTCTTTATCTTCAAGAGAATTACTGGAATGTGCAGGCACTAATAGCCATCCACAAGAATATGAAGGGTTTTCTTAATCTTGAAGAAAAGTGTAGAACGCTGACGGAAGAAGTACGTCAAAACATGTTCATAGTCAAGACCTCTTTTCATACATCATTCCCTGAATGTAAAATCCACAAGATTGTTGAAAATAACCTAGTCAAGGTTCTACAGCTGGCAATTACGGGCGGCGGAATAGATTCTGGAACGGGTCTTGATTTCTTTTTGCAGGACTACGAGCTCGCAAGCTTGATTGTGAGTGGTCAGACGTCTTCATCAGACACAATCAATTGGCCTTCCAAAAAAACAAATTTGCCTTCCGATCTTTCAAGGGACCCAATCGTTCAAAAAGCGATACAGCGAGAATTTGCTGATCGTATGATAGCCCGTGGGTCTGATCTCACAACACCGGATTCGACTCCATTACTACGAACCCAATCAAACTCATTAAATGAGGATTTTTCAGACGATGAACTTCCTGCTGCTGCTGAAATCCTTCGTTTCCTTTTCGATTATCCCAAATCGACTCACAAGCATATTGCTTCTGCAGCAGACATCCACAAGGCTTCGAAAGTCCTTAATAAGCTTGAAGGATTGAATTATGTCGTCTCCTTTTTGAATTCAGAAGACTGTGAAGAAACCAAAAGATTTTACCTCTTGACCAAAAAGGGCGAAGAGGCGTTGAACGCTTATAATGAACATCACGGAATAGCATCGAAAGAGTTGTTAATTCTATGGTCTAACCTAATAGATGAGTAAGAGAAGAACTTTCCCCCAAATAACTTTTTTTGGACTCTAGCTGGAATGGAACAGCGTCTTTTGATGAATTATGGTTCTAAAGGCAAAAAAACAATCATTAATATAGATAAATATATTAGAGTCTAGCCTAAAAATAGTGAGCGTTTTTTGGGGGGAACACGGATTGAGCAAAGACCTTATTCTGGCAAGATTATCAGAACTCACAAAATTAATCAAAGAAGGCACGTCTCTAATCTCCTTAAACATCCCTAACACAATAGAGTCGGAAAGCCCTATTATGGAGATTGGGATTGAACGTTCCATTAAAGCCCTCTCTGAAGCGTTAAATGCCTTAAAGGCACTTGAGAAATGGATCCAAGCAAGACGAGAGGTCTGTTACTACGCGAAATCGGTATTGGAAATCTTTTATAAAACGGTTGAGAGTAAGGAGGATTTAAGATCAAAACTGAGACTTTTCGTATTACCTAGATTCGAATACACACTAAGTGCCTTGGAAGAAGACAAGAAGATTTCATCAAGAATGGGAGATAGCCTTTCGTTGATTAAGAGAGTGACCGAAGGGCACGATTCTGCAGTACAGAGAATTGAAGCCATTCTTGAACTGATTGGTTACGATTCAAGAAAACACAAATCTGAAGTTGACAAATTTCTTAAGGCAATAATAGAAGAGGAGTTTGAGGATGCTGATGCCTTTCTGGAAAGAATGAGAGCAAATCTCGAAAAATTGAAGCGAAGACTTGACAGGATTTCCCGTGCAAGGAGAGCAATAGTGTGAATAGTCGAGCGCCATAATCCCTGAAACTGAGTCTCAGCACCTTCAATATGGGCATGATCCCGCCTTCCTGTGAGAAATACTTACTAAAGCTTTAATAGATGAATTCTCAGCGATTATGAGTGATTTAGATGAAAAACACACCTACAGCCCCACTCTCATTACCAGAAAGGGTTAAAGCGTATTTAGATGTTTTAGTAAAGAAAGTCAATCAAATAGCAGCCGATAGATTAGTCTCGGTTCTGCTATTTGGATCATACGCAAAGGGGCAACCAGACCCAGAGAAGAGCGATCTTGATTTGGTAATGGTATTAGATGATAAGGTCAGCTGGGGCGATATTGATGTAATTGATAGGATGGTTGAAGGTCTTGAGATAGCTTACGGATTCTCCAGACCTCCAAAAACAAGACTGGAACGTCTATTTAGGACTATTGAGAGAGCTACGGGCATGTTTGCCTCACACTTTATCTGCAAAAAGAGTGATATTTTGAGGGGTGATTTCAGAAGGATTTTTTCAGTAAGTCGAATTTTCGAAAGACTTCTTGCTCCATCAAGATTGGTGTTTAACGCCATTTTAAGCCACGCCGTAACAGTATATGGCGATGACATCTTGGACAAGATTAGAAGACCCGTTATTGACATCAAACAGTGGCTCAAAAGTCTTTCAATGTGTTTTCTTCTTAGCTTATCGGGTTTTTTGGCGTTTTTCCTTAGCAAGAAAGCGGAAAGATTCCTGGAGGAAGCTACCAAATGGAGTTTTCTCAATACTTACTGCTATGTCTTCGGACAGAGTCCTTCGTTTCAGAAGATTATCAGGTTTTACTCAAAGAAGGGTTTGAGACTAGCAGAAGAATCACTGAGGCCCTCTGGCGGATTCAACGTTATATCTGCTGCAAAATCTCCATTTACAGTGATTAAGATTCATGTTAAGGGTCTGAGACTTCTTAAGAATCCTATCTCTTGAAAGAACTTAATTGTCAAGATAGTAGTTACGAAAGGTTTTTCTTTTGATAATTACAAAGGTTTGCTTGGTAGCTCATATTCTTAATAAGGGGTAGAATGCATTTGGGTAAAGCTCAAAAGGCTTTGAGTGAAAACATCAATGACTTTATGCGACGTCTATGGCTAAGAGAAAAGGTAGTTGATACTCTGGACCTTAAGCCCGGGCAAATGATCCAAGACCTGAATGAGCTCAGATCACAGGCAGAAGGATTAAAAATCGAAGCTGAA
>JBHLPJ010000109.1:0-4439 GCA_048939565.1 Promethearchaeota archaeon | reverse complement strand
GGTGCCAATGACTATCAATCTCTTATCAGAGGCGGGCACAATTTCTACGTTCTCAACATAAAAGCTGAAGAAGTGTATTCACAAGCAGATCACACGGATTTGCTCATTGCATTGAACGCTGAGACTGTTAAGCTGCATGGGGATGGAATAGTTTCGGGGGGAGCAATTGTTTATGACAAGGACGATACTAGTTTGAGTTCTGAAACATTAAGGAGGGAGGACATCAAGCTATACGGAACTCCCTTGAGTAGCATCGTCAAAGAAGAATTAAGAGGGCCTCTCTTAATGAGGAATACTGTTGCCATCGGAGCTGCCCTCGCTCTTGTAGACTACGACCTTGCAATGCTGGAAGAAGTTCTAAAAGATACATTTAAGCCAAAAATCGCCGAAACGAACATAAGAGCGGCGCACAAAGGATACGAACACATAAAGGAAAACTTCGAGGACGTTTTTGAGTATCGACTCAGAAAGACAGATGAGTCTGATAACCGAAAAATCTTCCTATCCGGAAATGAAGCCGTCGGGTTGGGTGCAATCAGCGCCGGATGCAGGTTTTATGCAGCCTATCCTATGACGCCCTCAACCGGAGTTCTTCACTATATGGCCGCCAACGAGAGGAAATATAACTTGCTTGTTCTCCAACCAGAGGGTGAGATTGCTGCAATGAACATGATTGCTGGCGCAGCTTTTACTGGTGCTAGAGCCATGACCTCAACTTCAGGCGGGGGTTTCTGTCTCATGAGTGAAGCTCTTGGGATGACCGGTATGACGGAGACGCCCGTTGTTGTTATGTTATCCCAGAGGACCGGACCAAGCACTGGTTTGCCAACTTATACAGCTCAAGGAGATCTAAGGTTTGCCATCCATGCCTCGCAAGGTGAGTTTCCGAGGGTCATCATTGCTCCTGGAGATGTTGAGGAGTGCTACTATGAGACCATGAGAGCATTCAACTGGGCTGATAAATATCAGATTCCAGCTATCCTCCTAACGGATAAGTACCTTTCTGAGAGCCAAATGTCAGTTCAACCATTTGATTCGGCCAAGATAAAGATCGAAAGGGGTGAACTAATAACTGGTCAATATAACGGCGATGAAGAGTACAAAAGGCACAAAATAACACAGACCGGGATATCTCCCAGAGCTATTCCATCAACAAAAGGTGCTATTGTGCGAACCAACGCTGATGAACATGGCGAATATGGACTTACGACCGAGAATGCTGAGATGGCTGCAAGAATGATTGAAAAGCGTATGAAGAAGCTTACTCATCTGGTTAAAGAGCTGGAAGATAGAAATGTAGAGACAACAAAGCTGTATGGTCCAAAAGACTCCGAAGCAACAATAATATCTTGGGGATCCACTAAGGGCCCAATAAGAGAAGCTCTAAAGCTTCTAAGCAAAGAAAACATAAAACTAGACTTCCTTCAGATTCTCTATGTCCTTCCTTTTCCAGTCAAAAGGGTTGAGAAGATTCTTAATGGAGCCAAAAAGACAATTGTAGTCGAAAACAACAAGACTTCTCAGTTATCAACCCTCATCAGAGAATATCTGCTGAGAGATGTAGATCACAAAATCTTGAAGTTCGACGGACGACCCTTCGACCCAGATTACCTGTCCCAAAAGATTAGGGAGGTTCTATAATGACAATTACAATTAAAGATCTTGAGACTCACAAGAAGAACACCTGGTGCCCGGGATGCGGGAATTTCGGAATCCTGATCGCTTTTAAGAAAGCTCTCGTAGAGTTGGGGCTAGAAAGAGAAGAAGTAGCTATAGTATCTGGCATAGGCTGTCATGGAAAAATGGTTAACTACGTAAATGTAAATGGCTTCCACGGAATTCACGGAAGGGTATTGCCTCTAGCATCAGGTATAACGCTTGCAAATCCAGATTTAACAGTAATTGGTTTTGCTGGAGATGCAGACTGTTACGATGAAGGCTGGGACCACTTCAGCCACGCAATCCGACGAAATATTAACATGACCTTGATAGTTCACGATAACATGGTTCTAGGTCTGACAACGGGGCAAACAACTTCAACCAGTCGGGTAGGCTTTAAAACCAAATCTACGCCTTTTGGCTCTGTGAATCCGCCCTTGAATCCCATCGCAAACGCGTTGGTCAGTCAAGCCACATTTGTAGCACGTGGATTTGTAGGAGAGCCAAAACATCTTCAGCACCTGATTGTAGAGGCTATCAAACATAGAGGATTTGGCTACGTTGATGTCTTTCAAGTCTGTGTATCCTTTAACTATCTGAACACATATGATTGGTTTCGGCAAAGAGTGTACAAACTTGAGGATGACGATCATGATTATACAGACAGACAAAAAGCACTGGAAAAGAGCTTTGAATGGGGAGATCGAATTCCAATCGGTATCTTCTACAAAGAGAGAAAACCCACGTACCGAGACCATCTGGTACACCTGAAGAATAAGCCACTTGCAGAAATTCCGACAAAAAACATAGATATAGCTTCCCTACTTGCCGAAATGAAGTGAGAACAAACTAAAATCCTTCAACGAGGAAGCCCGTGATTTCAATCGTGTCTTCATAACTCTTTTCTTAAAGAATAGCCCAGGTTCTCCCACGCCTTCATGCCTCCAAGAACATTATAGACCTCTTTAAATCCTAGTCTCTTCAGTATACTGGCTCCTAGACCTCCCCTTCCACCCCAGCCACAGGTAGTTGCAATGGGTTTATCATCAGGCAAACGATGTGCTTTTTCCATCAGATGTCCCACATAAATCCTCTCAGCTCCATCAACATGTCCCTTCTTCCACTCATCATTCTCTCGAACATCAATTAGAATGATCTCTTTCCTGTCCAGTTTCTCCTTCAAGAGAGGTGCAGACAACGTACTCAAATGATCGACGGGTTTTCCAGCATTTCTCCACTCCTTAATGCTTGGGCAGAGATAACCTATGATGTTGTCCAAACCGAGCCTCCAGAGATAATTCTTTGCTATTTCAACATCTTCTTTTCGCTCCGTTACCAGCAAAATCCTCTCATCGTAGGATATTATCCAGCCAGGGAAGTAGCTCACGCCATCAAGCCAAATACTCAGGGAGCCAGTTATATGAGAACCGGCAAAGCTTTCAGGCTGTCTTGTATCAATCACAACTGAGCGGGGTTTTTTTGCTTCCACTTCGAACTCATCAACGCTTAATGATCGGGGTACAGGAGCTTCTCTAAGGAGTCGTACCCCTTCGAGGTTATATTCTTCCATTTTCCTAAAGTACGGAGGTCTTAGCATTTCCTGTGCGGTCATGCGGTCAACGAATTTCTCTTTGCTTAACTGCAATAAAGGATTGGTTTTCTTCTCGTAGCCGATTGTGCTAAATTCTCGGTCGCTAATATCTCGACCGCAAATGCTGCCAGCACCATGGCCTGGATAGACTATGACGTGATCTCCTAAGGGGAGAATCTTGCTATGAAGGCTTTCATACAACTTTTCAGATTGCTCTTGCCAAATATCAAGCCCTAGGAGGTCTGTTCTTCCGACATCCCCAGCAAATAGTGTATCTCCAGCAAATACTGCCATGGGATCCTTGCTCTTTTTGGATTCAAAAACCAGATAAGAAATGCTGTCGTTAGTGTGTCCAGGGGTGCCCAACACTTCGATTCTCAGGCTTCCTATATCAAAGACATCTCCATCTCCAATTCTGTGTTCCCCATACTTGAAGGGGGTCTCTTTACTATGAGCTATTTCAGCCCCTGTAATATTCTGTAATTCAACTGAGCCTATTACATAGTCCTCATTTCGATGAGTCTCAAATATATACTTGATTTTGGCGCATTCGCTATCTGCAAGTTGAACATAGATTAAGCAATCCCGTCGTGGATCCACCACCAAAGCCTCTCCTCCGTCGGAGAGGAAGTAGCTGTTGTGTGCAAGCCCTTTCGATTTTATTATCTCGATCTGCATTTACAAAACATCCTTATCAGGATTTGATTTCTGGAGGTTTTCCAAAAGATTCTTCTGGTTCTAGAAAGCCTATTCGAATCTGAAGCTTATAATATTTATATCTTTATGAACAGCTTTAGAACAGTGTTTCCAATCTGCTTGAATTCTAGCATTCTGATGAATAGGGTCGATAGTTTCTTCTCCCAGGCTATTTATTCGAAAAAATCTATCAAATGGAGATTCGTAAAATGAAACCTCCAGAACAGTCAAAACGTAAGGGAATGGATAAAAAAACCAAAGTCTTGAAAATATTCGAACTTTTGGAGAAAGAGCACGCAGACGCCAAAATAGCTTTAGATTACTCCAATAACTTGGAGCTTCTGATTGCTACTATTTTGTCGGCCCAGTGTACAGACAAAAGAGTGAATTTGGTCACAAAGAAACTCTTCAAAAAATATAGAAGAGCGGAGGATTATGCAGACGCAGATCTCAAGGAGCTCGAAGAAGACATAAAACCAACCGGTTTTTACAG
>JBHLPJ010000021.1:0-14350 GCA_048939565.1 Promethearchaeota archaeon | reverse complement strand
TCCAAGAAGACTACTCCATATCTTTGACTTGTCGTGGATATTGCAGCAACATCATTTTTTGAAACTTTGCCGTTTCTCAGAGCTTCTTTCACAGTTTTACACGTTTTTTCCCAGAAGAGCTTTGGGTCGAATTCTACTGCGAAGGGGATTTCTGGTGGAGTTACGTAGCTCCATTCGTTTCGCGCAAAACCTATGATTCCACCCTCATCGTCAAGGAGTAGGCATTTTACACCACTGGTTCCACAATCAATAGCCAAATAGTAAATGCCCATATCTTTGTTACACCTTTCTTCCTTTATCCAATACTTGAGGGTTTGCGACGAATTTAGGTCGTTTTCCTTCCATATAGGTTTTGATATCGTCTGAAATAATTCGAGTATGATTACGTATAACTTCGTACGTGGCTCCTCCAATGTGCGGAGTAATGGTAACATTATCCAAATCAAGGAATATGTTATCTGAATCGACTGGCTCTCGATCAAAAACGTCAAGACCAGCACCTGCAATCCGCTTTTCTTTCAGTGCTTGGTATAGAGCCTGTTCATTAACAATCACTGAACTTGCAAGGTTGAAAAGAAAAGCCGTAGGCTTCATTAGGCTAATTTCATCTTCTCCAATAAGATCTATAGTCTCAGGATTGACAACACAGTGGACTGTAATTATATCCGATTCTCTCAGAAGTGTTTCCAGATCAACTCCCATTCCACCAATTTCTTTGATTCTTTCCTTCTTCACGTAGGGATCATACACCAAAAGCGTTACATCAAAGCCTCTAAGACGTTGTGCAACCTTGGTTCCAATTTTGCCAAGTCCGATAATCCCTATGGTATTTCCCGAAATCTCGTGCCCGGTCAATCTATTATAGTATTTTATGAATCCCTCTTGGCTTTCAATCTCAATTCCGGATCTGAGGATCCTATCTGCAAGAGTCATTCTACGTAAGCTAGAAATGATATGACCTATCGTCAGATCGGCCACAGCATCAGAGTTTCTTCCAGGTGTGTAAAATACTGGAATGCCTAGATCGGTCGCAGTGTCTACAGCTATATTGCTGACTCCTTCTCTGCAACAGCCAATGAATTCTGGATTTGCCTTTTCTACAGCATCTTCATCTATGGCGTCAACTTCAACTATCAGGGCATTGGCGTTAATCTCACTCATTCTTTCTAGGATTTCACTACCCCAATAGAATCTTCTAGTTTTTCTCCAGCTCTCGTAGTGAATTTCCATGTATTTCCCAAGTATTTCTAATCCTTCTGGATTGAAAGCAGCTGTTATCAGACACTTTAACTTCAAGGTAAACCACACTTGAGAATTAGAATAGCAATTTTTGAAGTTTCAGCAGATCGCTCATTGATCCTTTGACCTTGATTTTCCTAGTCATGTACGCTCTCATGGCACCAATTTCCTTACGTATTATTCCCACCAATATGTCGCTGTTTGCCGTAACGTGAATATCTGGGTTCTCCAAAGTGCCTTCAACGAGTTCATCAAATTTCCCATTGGTGATTTTCATAACATAAGAGATCTCTAGATCAGGAAATGTGAGTTGAATAGTCTTGGAGAAGCCTTTAAATTTGTCCGCAACGCTGGGGTCTTCAAATCTCTTGGATACCTTATCTATGAGTACCTCCTCAATATCCTCCCTAGTTACCATGAAACCTCCCGCCTGCCAGAAATATGGAAATACCTTGATTAAATATATTTCCAAAAGACCAGATCATGCCTCCCAATGACAGGTTTTTTCAGAAACCATTAGTTTTTTATTTTTTCGGAAATCATAAGATAATTAGATCGATTCAGAATTGAGGGGAGCCCTTTGAGCAAAAAGAAGAAAAAACAACCAATTTTTGATCCATTTGATGAGGATTCTGGTCTATTTAAGACCCTTGAGAAAGGATTTTCTAAAGATGATTTCGGTAGCGGGGGAGGCTACTCGATTCAAGTAACATACGAAGGCGATAGACCTATTGTTAATGTCAAAACCCACGGAATTGTGGATAAAGTAAAACTCAGGGATCGACTAGAAAAACAGTATCCCGAGGCCAAAATCATTGGATTGGATGAAGGAAAGCCTCTAATAAGGGAAATAAAAGACGATGAAAGACAAGAATGATGATTTCGTCATTCTTTTCGATAAAGCATAAGCTTTAGAAATAGGAAAACCAAAGTAAAGTATAATAAGCTCAAGCTATCAATCCTATTATTGATGAGGTGAAGTCGTTTGGGTTTTCTGAGGAAGCTATTCCCCAAGAAAAAGGAAAGTAAGGACGAAGCAGTAACAGAAATGCGGGCCACAATCAACAAGATGACACTGAGAGTTCGTGGATTTGAAAGAAAGGCAGGAGATAGTAAACAGAGAGCAAAAGAGTTTGTGAGACAAGGAAATGTTGAAGGAGCAAGAACGCATCTTCGAAAATGGAAAAGATATACCACATGGATGAACAGATATCATAGGCAGGTAGGCAGCCTGGAAGATGTAATAGATATGATCGAAACCGCCAGAGATACTGCTGAAATGGGTAAGGCCCTTGAACTTGGTCTTGAACAACTCGAAGAAGCAAGAAGACTCATGTCAAGCGAGAAAGCTACAGAAGTGATGCTAAAGACTGAGCAACTGGTGGATGAGATCGAGAGGACCAGTGAGATGTTGAGTGCCGCAGCCCTGGACGAAGGCGAAGACATTGACGTGGAGAGAGAATTAGCAAAGCTTCAAGAAGAAGTAGCCGTTGAGGAAGAATTACCTGAAGTTCCTGTCGAAAAAGAGGTATCCGTTGCTGAAAAGAAAAAAGATAAAATCCGTAGGGAGCTGGAAGACATCAAGAAAGGACTTAAGGAAGACATTCCCGAAGAGGAAAAAGAAAGGGAGTGATCCAGAAAAAGCTATTTCTTTCGGTATAGTAAGGTTTAAATATCTATGGACATAATGCGATACCGCCTAAGGAGGTAAAACTTACTCTAAAGACTAGTTTTGCTATCCTTGTTAAACGAAAAATTGTATAAATAGAGATGTAACTAAAATGAGTGAATCTGAAGAATTTGTAGTTGTAGAAGAGTTAAATCCAAACTCTAGAGGTGTAAACGTAAAAATCAAAGTAGCCTCTAAGAATGAGCCAAGAGAGGTATTCTCAAGAAAAACCGGAGAACAACTAAAGGTCACAGAAGCATTGGTCGGTGACGAAACGGGGAGCCTATATTTGACTCTCTGGAATGAGGACATTGACAAGGTGGAAATTGATCAGATATACAAAATCAATAATGGATATTGCACAGTATTCAAGGGATCCTTGCGACTGAATATTGGCAGATATGGAACAATTGAGTCTTTCGAAGATGCTGAGTTTGGTGATGTAAACACGGAGAATAATCTCTCTGAGAAGCAATATGAACAACCTCAATTTAGATCAAGACGCAGACCCTATAGTAGAGGAACATACCGCCGTTCCCGAGAAGGAAGGCGATAAGCTGACGTAGTCCCGGTGGATTTTACCAAGAGATTTCTTCAACATCATTTCTGATACGGGAAATACCAACGCTTTCCCCTAGAATATGAAGGGTCAAGCTTGGCTATCCCTCCTTTCTCTAATCCTTTGAGCGCTCTTACAGCCCTAATCTGAAACCATCCTGTATTTCGTATCACATCTTCAAGAGTAATGTGACCTCTTTCTGCTGCCAGATTTATGACCGTATTCTCATCACCGGTGAACTCCAATGGAAAGAACTCGACAACCTTAATTCCAGACCGGTGTTCTCTGAAGTCAGCTATAAGTCCCTTCTCTTTCAGTGTTTCGACTGCTTTTTCGACTTCATCAACATCTATATTCCAGTCAGGTCTGAGCTCTCTGATTGACATGAAAACCTCAGCTAAGGGAACCATCCCTCCCGTATTCATTTTGTTCTTCTTGCCAATTTCTAGAACCAGATCAGATAATGCCCTGTTCTTCCCAGTCTTGAACAAGCTTCTGATCCGACGAAAAATTCCTGTTGGTTTGATTCCCTCATAAGTCTTAGAGTCTTTGGCGCTCTCAAAATCACTCTTGGCACTTTCATGCCTGATTCCACATGTCATGTTGCGCTCCTTGAGTACCGATTTACCGACGTCGTTTGAATATTCCTCAAAACCGGATACGGCAGCAATTGTTGAATCGAGAAATCTGGGTTTCTCTCCCAACACACAGAGAATATCTGCCTGCATCTTCTCATTCAATCTGTAGAGTTCCTTAGAAATCCATCGTATGTTGATAAGACGATTTAGACGGTCTAGGTCCTCCGAATTCATGTCAAATCGGTCTGCAATCCTTAAGAATCTCTTGAAAGTATCTGAAACCTCCGGTGAACCAAAAAATTCGATTTTGCTATTCATCTTTTTTAGAACTATTCTTCCATCTGCTTCATTAACATGAAAGGAATGCAAATCAGTTAATTTTTCCTCAATTAATTCAGGAACTCCCTTTTCTTTTGAACGTTTGTGAAATAGAACTCTGCGGTTTGTAAGAACCAAAGTTCCGTTACCATCATTTTGTTCGATTGAATCTGACGAAAGAGATACTCCACTGAATGCACAGATGATCCTCTCATATTTACCAAGCAATAGGTGCTCTCTTATGCCATCGTAGACTTGCCTGAAATATTCTAGAGATCTAATTAGCGGAAGAAGCTCGCCAACTGAATATTTCAGGTTAGTCAATTGCTTTATCAGGCTCTTCTGACATTTCCTCCCGCCTTTTTTGAGCTGTTTTATCAGGGATTCTAAAGAGGAAAAATCTCTAGGATCCCATGGTCTCTTTTTTATGACTCCAAGCAGTTTGGGATCCAGCCCCTGTAGAATTTTGAATACTTCAGTTACCAAGTTCTGACCCAACAAATGAACTTCAGAATAAACGGTAATTAGCGTTTTTTCAAGTTTAGGATATTGTCTAAATCCAAAATACCTCATTGATATTATCTTCTGTCGAACAGCATCAAGTTCAACCAAGAATTGTTTCAAAGTACAGTATCCAGCTATGAGACTCGAAACCCCTTTTTTGAATTCAATCAGTAAATCTTTGCTCTTTTTCTTGATGCGGATTACCCTCTCTGAAGAACAGTCAGGGCACAGAGCAATATATTTTATCGCAAATTTGATATCTGTTGAATTGCATTGATTGCATACGATAGTGCTTCCCTGCGTTTTTAGGCTATCACCTGACGAGCCACAATTAACACATAGATTGATTTTTTTCTTTTTTTTCCTTGTGCAGCCAGTGCAAAATAGAGCTTTACACTCCTCACAATAATAGGATACTTCTCCACTGCCACAGATATTGCAAATGTCCATAGGTTTCATAGAACTCCCTCAAGCAAAAGCGCTACTTAGCCTTGTAAGGAGTTAGATTATCTTTACACCTTCATTATGCTCAAGGTCAGAATCATCAGATTGCAGAATTTCATCCGAATACTCTCGTAAGCAAGATTCGCAAGCCCATATCCAATTAGTAGGGGGACTATAGACGATTTCAGGAATATTGTGTCTCATCAGATGGATCAACTGTGAAATGCGCGGGATTATTCCACACTACAAGCAGTTACATGCTCTTTAAATCATATAAAAGTAAATAACACTGAAGTATTCGCGGCGTATATTGTGCTTTATTATCGTTCTAGTAATCAGAGATTGTGGGCCTTGGCAATTTTATGATTGAGATTGTCTGATTGAGAGGAAGAGAAACGTTGTATATAGGAACTCCTCTCAAGAGAGCGAACTTCTTTCCATTGTGAGCGTGGGCATGAATGACTGCGTCCGGTCTGTTTGTAATGATTATATTCTCAAGTTTCTTGCTTCCTAGTTGTTGGTGAAAAGCCCTTCTTTCTCCACCTAAGGTTTCGAAAGTCGGCGCATAGTGTGTGAGCAGAATCTTGAAATCCGTTTCTAATTCTTGGAGGAGGTCCCCTATTATTTGAATTCTTTGAAAATATATCTGACGGATATTAGGGATGTTTCTACTTTGCCACCATGTAGGCTGATCTAAACTTCCTTTGGATCCAACTATCCCAAGGGTTTTGCCATCCTTCAAGGTCAAAATGAAGGACTCATCACTCAGGAATGTGATTCTATCACTAAATGTCTCTCGCATTGAGTCGTGTATCTCCTCGTACTCCTCATTGCCAAAGCAAGAAATTATTGGGCAGTCAACTTTGGAATCATCGAGAGTTTCAATTATTGTATGAAGATCATT
The DNA here is from genome assembly GCA_048939565.1 of Promethearchaeota archaeon. Taxonomy (GTDB): domain Archaea; phylum Asgardarchaeota; class Odinarchaeia; order Odinarchaeales; family JBHLKK01; genus JBHLKK01. Next base: position 8,135 of record JBHLPJ010000021.1, on the reverse strand, counting down.
AATATGCCCTCTAAATACAATGTCGCCGGCAAATAATAAGCATGTAAGGTCAAATGAGATACTTTCCTTTAGCGTGCCTAGTCCCTCTCTGAATAGGTCTAGGAATTTCGGTCCATGAATATCTCCTACCGCCGCAACAAGACGCATGAGGGGCTTCTCCAGCGATAAATGAACTGATAATAAATAGATATGTTATGAATAATCCACAAGAAGACTCCATCCGAGAGGGTGGAGATGATTTGTATTGTGTTTAAATGATTTCTTGGTAATTAAGTTTTGGGTAAGATGCTCTCAAAAGAGAGGAAGAGTCTTGCGAAAGCTAGGGGTAGTTCACGAATAACCTAGCCATCTGTTAATTGTGTTACTTAATACACTAAGCAGAAGCTTTCGGTTAGAGGGATCTATGGCAACAATTCCGTGGACCGGTATACCCAGAAGGTCACTAATTATTCTCGGTCTTATTGAGTCTGGAAGGTCTTGTTTGTTTGCAATTGCGACGACATTTGCGCGAGGATTATGCTCTCGAATCAAAGCCATGATTCTCTTCTTAGTTTTTATTATATTTAGCATGGAAGAATCAGTAACAACTATAATAACGTCTGAGCCTTTGATCATCACATCCCAAAGTGATTCAAAACGTTGTTGTCCAGCAAAATCCCACATAACCACTTTTGCGTTAGATTTTATGCCGTTAAGATCTTTGATATCGACAGCTATTGTTGGAATATGTTGTATGGGAATTTCTTCCTTCAAAATAAGCTTAAGGATAGTTGTTTTGCCAACACCACCGAACCCTATTACGGACACCTTAACCAGATCTTTAACAATGTCATCAACCGCTGCTTTGAAGGATTCGAAGATGGCGGTTTTGCCATCCCAGCCGGTTATTATACTGGAAAATTCATTTAGGAAGACACCCTGTGCGCGATCTATCTTTGTTCTTAGTTTTTCCTCATCTTCATCAAGATCGACACAGAATACAAATATTAGATCATCCAACAAATTGTAAACGAACTTCACATTCCCAGTTTTCAAGGTTCTTATGTAGTCTCCACTAATCTCACTTATGAAAGACTGCAAAGCACTTAAGAATCCAGATATTAGAGCTTCGTCAACTCCATTCCTATCATATATTCTAGAAAATAGACATTCTCCTGTCCGTTTAATTACATAGACCGAATGGATCATTTTATACCCCTCACAATAATTAGTGGAGTTTTTGGTCCAGTTCAGTAATTACCTTTGGACACCTCTCAATTTTGTAGTCTAGCTACATAAATTATTCTCATAATTATATAAAAATATTACGAGATTTGCCAAATTTTCGCCTCGAATACTGGCGGAATCGGACCTTGTGTTCAGAATAACGCAATCCGAACACTATGGATAAGCGTAGAAGGCTTTCACAAAGCGCCTACTAGGAATGCCAATAGACCCAGCAAGCTTCCTGTTTTAGCGTAGAAACTAGCTCTATTTTGAGACGAAGACGAAGATGGTTTCATTAGGATCAAGATTGTGGAAGCCAAGACAATACCATCTCCGGGTAATAGAAAGATCGTGTACCACATATTTGGAATTGGAGACCATCCAAACAGGCTCAAAAACCAGGCGGTCGTGAAGCATACCATACTCATGATATTGAAGAAAGCCGCTACAAAGGACGCCGTTCCAAAACCATAAACCAAAGCTATGGTTCTTACACCTCTCACCCGATCCCCCTCAACATCTTCCATCCCCTTAATTACTTCCCTTCCCTGTAGGATAAAGAATGCTGTTAAGAAGTAAAGCCAAATTAAAAGGGGGAGACCCAGCGTTTTCAAAGCAGCATAATATGTGATTAAAGAGCCATAAATCAATCCAAAGGCAAAAGAAAACGAAACGGTGAAGTTCCCCCATATACCCAGCGGTTTGGCTCTGGATGCATAAAGAAAGCCAACTAGTGAGAAAGCCGTCGCGACAATTCCGGCAGGTATGCTTGTTACAAAGGCGCAAATCGATCCGGCCAGCGAAAGGAAAACTGAATATATTTTTGCTTGTCGAACAGTCAGCGCCCCTCTTGGTAATGGTCGATTCGGTCGATTTATCTTATCTACTTCAATATCAAATATATCATTCACAACATTCCCTGCTGCCGCTTGGAAGACGTATGTAAGATAGGCAATAGCAAGCAGCCAGATCAGACTAATAGTAGAAAGACTTAGTCCAATCGTCAAATCTATAATTCTGCTAACAGTTAATATCGAAATTGTTGTGGTTAAGCCGCCCATAAGGCCGTTTGGCAGACGAATTATTTCCAAAAAGGCTTTGAGCTCCGTCAGCAGTATGTCCTCCATCAAGATGTCCAAAGAATCCAGCGTGGAAATAGTCATATATGTCTAATAGTTTATATTATTATACATAGATGCAGACCGAGCGGATGAAGCATGGAACGTAACGATATTATCTTTATAATAGCCTTTGTAACCACCGGGATAGTTTTGTTCGTTCTATTCTCAATAGAGGTCGTTGCCAATTTCTTCGACAGTCTATCGATTGGTATGTTTGAATTCGCTGTGGGAAATCCAATATCTGTTTATTTCGGTGCTTTCCTAATTTCTACCTTTGGCAACTTCACGGTTTTTCTACCCGTGCCCTACGCTCTAGCTATAATCCTTCTGGGAACTCAGGAGTTCGTCCAGCCACTGATACTTGCGCTGATCTGTGGATTTGGCGCAGCCATTGGAGAATTAAGCGCTTATGCTATAGGAAGGGGAGGAAGAGAGCTAATAGAAGAAAAATACGGGAAGCGGCTGGAGTCCATGAAGAAATTGATCGAGAAATATGGTTTTGCTGCGATATTTCTGTTTGCAGCTTCACCCTTGCCCGATGATATGCTTCTTATCCCTGTGGGTGTAATGAAGTACAGCATCACAAAGGCGATTCTTGCGGCCATTTTGGGGAAGACAGTTTTATGCCTAATCTTGGCCTACGGAGGGAGATTTTTCCGACCAGTAGTCGAGGCTATATTTGGAGGCGGCGGAATCATAGGGACATTGATAGGGATCATGGGAACAATTCTATTGGTCTATCTAATGCTTAGAATAGATTGGGGTGCACTCCTAACTAGGGAGAAAAAAAAGGAAGAGTCCTTAGAGGAACATGCAGAACAAGGATAAGTTCAGAAGATGAGACCCAATGTCGCATTAGGCAAAAGTATAGAAGTGGAAGAAGATATAGCAATGATTATTAGTCATGCAAAAGAAAAGATTATAAACTGCGAAGTTTAGTCATAGTTATAGACGGTGTTTGATATGGGAGAAGACTTCGTGAGGCTTATTGATGAAACATTGACCCGACCAAAGCGTATCGAAGAGATCAGTACAATACTCAGCAGAGTTATGGAAATCGTCATAAACGCTATCGATATGCTAGAACAGAATCTGAATAATCTGTCCAAAACCTTTGAAGGTAGAATCGGTGCGATAGAAGGTAGAATTAACGCAATTGAGTCCCGAGCATCTTTTCCGGCTCCAACAGTTGCTGCCCCTCAACAGGCTACTGCAGGACCAGCACAGACTGCAGCAAGGCCTTCTGCAGTATCTCCAACAGCTCCAACTCCCGCACCAGTTTCAGCTTCACCATCACCCACGCCAACCGCCACTCCTGCAATTGCACCCGGAGAAACTCCCGGGACTACACAACCGGGTGCTGAACCGCCACCCCCTGTGAGACCCATCAGTCCAATAAACGTCCGTAGAGCACTAAACATGGAGTTAAAGCAACTTTTCACGAAGCTAAAAACCCAGAGCGAGTAATATAATTATTGACTGAAGAATCCATCCTCTCCTGGGTGCAGAGATTGAGATAATTCTCCCCGTCAAAAGGAAGTATCGGGAAGAGCTTACTTCTCTCAAATACTGAAAGGTAATCCGTTCATGCAAATTGGGCATGACTTTATTGTTTCTGAAGAAATATTCTCAGTCTTTCGGTATCAAAAATATATAAAGAAGAAGGACATAAATACTCGGCAATTTTCATCAGCCATCTCTTGTAAAATGACCTCCTGCCGAGTAACGCAGAAGTTGGTGAGAGTAGTTGAAACAAACAAAAGTAATCATAATGGGCGCTGCGGGAAGAGATTTTCACAATTTCAATGTATACTTTAGGAACAATAAAGGATATCGGGTTATTGCATTTACGGCGTCTCAAATACCCAATATTGCCAACCGGCTGTACCATCCTCGGTTAGCTGGACCAAATTATCCCAACGGGATCCCTATTTATTCTGAGGAGGATTTGCCAAACCTAATAAAAGAACATGACGTGGATCAAGTAGTATTAGCATATAGCGATCTTTCTCATGAGGAAGTAATGCACAAAGCTTCTTTAGTACTTTCATGCGGCTCAGATTTCAGACTAATGGGACTTAAAAGTACAACACTAGTATCTAGAAAGCCTGTAATTTCAGTATGTGCAGTCAGAACAGGAGCTGGAAAATCACCAACAACGCGTCGAGTTGGTGGGATACTGCGAAACAAGGGATATCGTATTGTTGTAATAAGACACCCAATGCCTTACGGAGACTTGACGAAACAAATAAGTCAAAGATTCGCAACTTTCGAAGATTTGGACAAATATCACTGTACAATCGAAGAAAGGGAAGATTATGCTCCACACATTGAACATGGTATTGTTGTGTATTCTGGCGTAGATTATGAAAAGATTTTGCGTGAGGCAGAAAAAGAATCAGACGTAATTCTTTGGGACGGCGGGAATAATGATCTGCCATTCATCAAGCCTGATCTGCATATTGTTGTAACAGATCCTCACAGACCTGGCCATGAAGTGAAATATCATCCCGGTGAAGCGAATCTCAGGATGGCAGATGTGGTAATAATAAATAAGGTAGATACTGCGAATCAAGAGAATGTAGAGTCTGTGAGAAAAAACATAGAGAATGTAAATCCAAAAGCAACAATAATAATGGCAGTTATGCAGAAATCGGTGGATAATGGTGAGTCAATAAAAGGAAAACGCGTTTTGGTTATCGAAGATGGTCCGACCATAACTCATGGGGGTATGGCTTACGGCGCAGGGATGATCATGGCTCGAAAACTTGGAGCAGAAGTCATAGATCCTCGACCTTATTCAACAGGATCCATCAAAAGAATCTTCGAGAAATACCCACACATAGGAAAGGTATTGCCAGCTGTGGGCTACGGTGAAGAGCAAATAAAAGATCTTGAGGATACAATTAATGCGGCCAACTGTGATGTTGTCGTAATAGGTACGCCAATAGATTTGACAAAAGTTATGAATATTGATAAACCGACCACAAGGGTCAGGTACGAACTTCAAGAAATCGCCAAACCGAATCTTGAAGATGTAATAGAATCGTTTGAAAGGAAAATGCTAAAGAAGTAATTCCTTCTCTTTTTTGAAAAGGATTGTATGGCAAGAGTTTTTATGTCTGTTTTTGATAATTATTCTTGAAAAAATGCAAAAGGGAGGCAATCACGTGTATGATATTGAGTTGATTATCGCTAAAGAAGCCCAACTCATGTACAGAAGAGCACAAGAGTTTACTCCGGTTAGTGGAAATCTGAGACTCTGGAGAGGTTCAATACCAGGAAGAGGAACACATGCCAAGAAGATGTTTGAAGTTGAGATAGCCCTACCTGATGATTTTCCGAGATCAGCGCCTAGTGTAAAAATGATTACGCCGACAGATCATCCTCAAATCAACAGACAAACTGGAGATGTTAGCCTGAAAATACTCTCCGATTGGCGTCCTGAATATCATGTGCATCAGGTTGTTAATACACTAAAAGGTCTTTTTGCACGTAAGCCGCCTAAACCCATATATGTCTCCGCTCCCTCACGGGCTGTATCAGGTCCTAGACCCACAGCTGCAGTCTCTGAAGGTGTTAGAAAGCTTCAATCACAAGTGTTGAACCTCGAAAGAGAAACAACAAGATTAAGAGAAGCTCTGCAAAACAAAGACGAGGAATTGGCCAGAATACATGGTGCAATGGATGCACGCAGTATTTCACTCACAGGTCAACATGAGGTCCCTGAGCCTAGCGGTCCAAAAGAAGAGAGAATATTAGACCTTGAAGGTGAAAAGATCGCAACAGAGGACCTTCTGCAAAATCTCGAAGAGAAGTATGAATCGGGTGAAATCAGCGATGTGGAGTATGGTAAACTCTATAAGCGCTATAAGAAAGAATTGTATTTAGTTCGTAAGAAACTTGAGGAACTAAAGAAGTAATCTTCTCCTCGCTCGCTGGTGAATAGGATGGAATTAACGAGAAAGCGGAATACATCTGAGCTGGAAAAGAAAAGAAAGAAAAAAAAAGAAGAGGAAGCTCAGAAAGAATCTTTAAGACTAGAATCAATCGACTTGGAAAGCAATTCAACATTGGCTAAGCCTGTTCAGAAGGCAAAATCAGAAGCACTCCTAAGACTTACTCCTTCTCAAAAAAAGGCTGTTCTTAACAAGCAAGCGGAAATGTATGCATGTATTGCAACACTGGAATCCATCATCGTGAGTTTCAAAGAGGCCAGAATAGAGCCGACAACTTACAAGCGTCAAGTCCGAGCATTGATGAGGGGCGCGTTCAAAGCCAAAGGTGAATTAGAGGAACTAGATATTGATGTCGCCAGATTCTTGGAAGATGAGGGAATAACCAAAGAATTCCCATTGGCGGTTGATAAGTTAAAACTCGCAGAAGGAGAGACAGGCGCTCTTCTGGAGATTTTAGCTGCTTCTCCCGCAACGGTTGCTGCTAAGACGCTCGACATTACAACGAATCTGATTACTGTTATGGATCTTGCAAGATTGAAGAACATAGCAAGAGTTGACATGCTTGTCCCACGCTTAGACGAACTTCTGCGCATTATGAAAGACTTTCCTGGATTCAATGGAGAATATTGGGTTATCAAGGAGATTAAGGAGTGGCGCGATAGACTTATGTCTAGGAAACCGAGCGAGATTATTAGTGAAGAAGAGGCCGAAAGGCTTGGTTTTCAAGCAGATAGATGGCTCAAAGATTTCGGAGGAAAACTGAAGGAAGTATCTGAAGGGGGCGTTTGATTGGGCCTTTATGAGATTGAGAAGGAAATGAAGGCAAAAAGGGCCTTGGAAGAAAAGGCCGTTGAACTGAAACTTGAGAAGATGATGAACGAGCTTGAAATGACCAAACGTACCAGGGAAAAGCTAGTAGATATAGTTAAGAAATACGGAATCTTACTCGATATAAATCCTGAGTTTCGCTCGGAAGTTGAAAAGATTCGAAAAAGATATGGTATCCCTAAAAGTGCTATTATTACGCAGATTGTGAGAGAAGAGGATGTGATGAAGAAGGGTTTTTTGAGAACAACGATTGATCATGAGAAACTGGGTCTACTTCTTTATCAAAGGGCATTAATGAGAAGACGTGAAACTGGCGGAATAATGACAATTCCAGAGGCTGTTTTGATGGTCAACACAGGAATTATCAAAGGAAAAATATCAGTGGAGGATGTTGTAAAAGCAATAAGGAAAATGGAAAAAGAGGACATGATACCCGGGATTATGAAGCTGAGTTCAGACGTAAAGGTTGTCCAATTTATCTCGGTTGAGCTGGGAAGCGATCAAAACGAGATTTTGGTTTTAGCGAGCGAAAAGGGGTGGATAACTCCGGAAGAGATAATGGTAAAAACCGGATGGAATGAAGCCCGAGTTAAGAGAGCATTAGAAGCATTGAAGAAGGCCAAGGTTACTAGACGGGATCCTAGTTATTCCAGAGGAGAAAAGTACTACTTCCCTGGACTAGGGGGAAAAGTAAGTAAAGATTCATAGAAAATGCAAAAGATAGAGAAATCAGGGGCTATGTTCCGGCACTCCTCAGTCGATTTCATTTCTTTCCTTTGTTCTTTGTCTTTGATTTTCCTGATCTAGATTTCGATTTTTTCTTTTTTGTCTTCTTGGGCTTTGGCTTTTTAGGTTGTGGTCTTGGCGAGTCAGACCTTGACTTCTCAGGTTCCTTGATTACTTCAGGTTCCTCTGCTGCTTCAGCTGCAGATGATTCAGGTTCTTTCATTTCAGGTTCTATTTTTTGCAGTTCAGGCAAAACCTCAGACTCTAGAGCTTCTAGGCTTTGTATTTCGGATTC
>JBHLPJ010000020.1:0-14356 GCA_048939565.1 Promethearchaeota archaeon | reverse complement strand
GATAATTCTTTCAAGGTATAGGGCTAGCTGAGAAAGCAAATTAACAACAAAGGTAAGAATTACGGTATCCAATTTCTATTAAGGGATTTTAAACCTATTCGATTGCTTTGTATACCACATCGTTTGGTCTTGCTCGCCCTTTTACCTTAAGCCCGACGCTTTGTCCACTTCTAGCAGCATTTACATTCTCATGCTCTATTTGCATCGAGGCAACATTCTGCTCAATATCCGTAGTTGCTCCTTTTATTAGAATCTTATCGCCAACCGATAAGGAATCCTTTAGTTTTACGACAGCAACACTTATTTTTGAGAAATAATGGGTCACCTTTCCAATTTCTTTCAATTTGTCATCTCCCATGTAATTCCTCCGGATCTTTAGGATATTACTATGTATAGGTTTTAGATTAATTTTTCCTTCGCCACAATACGTTATCATCGGTTGTATTGCCAGGATGAGTGACTTTTAATATAAGAAGAAGAACCTATTTCAAGATTGTACCTACGGGAAAAAGGAGGATTTTTGATGCTAGTTCCAAAAGACAAGATTATCAATGGCGTCAGAAGTATGTTCAAGATGAATATTAATGTGAAAGAGAATGAAAAAGTCCTTGTTTTGACCGATGAACCAACCCCGGACCAATGGAAGGAGTTTAACGAGAGTAGGCTTCTGGATATGATACAAAGAATATTCTTATCGAAAATTGTGTCTGAGATAGGGTTTGAGCTCTATGGCAAGGATGTGGATTTCTTGGTTTTCCCATCAGTTGGCAAGAGCGGAACAGAACCACCACAATATATCTCTAGCAAGATGCTAGAGTATGATGTAGTAATTGCCTTGACGACATTTTCTCTCTCACATACAGAAGCGAGAGCTGCAGTTTGTGAGAAAGGAGGAAGATTCGCATCTATGCCTACTTTTGCACCCGATATGTTCTTTGAAGGAGGCCCTATGTCGGTAGATTATGATGCGATAGCCAAGGAGAGCACTGAATTTGCACAAATGGCAACCAAGGCTCGAAGGGCGAGAGTAGAAGGTCCTGAAGGCACTGTTATCGAAATGGAATTAGGTAAGGAATTTGAACCCGATACAGGATTGTATCCCAATCCAGGAGACTGGGGAAATCTACCAGCTGGAGAGGCATATGGAGCACCCATGGAGGGAACTGCAAACGGTAGAATTGTGGTTCTCAAAGGATGGCACCCCAGACTGAAAGAAAAAATGATTGTTACGGTCAAAGATGGCTTAGTTGTCGATATTGAAGGAGGAGGTAGTGAAGGCGACCGGTATCGTCAACTTCTGTACATCGGAACGAAGATACCTGAGGACAAGAAGGATCTGATTATGAGTAGGCGTAACATTGCAGAGCTCGGCATCGGAACTAATCCCAACGCAAAGCGTCCAGACATAATTTTGGAGGCAGAAAAGATTAAGGGAACCGTTCACATCGCTATAGGTGATAATTCACACTTTCCTGGGGGAAAGATCAGCTCAGATCTTCACCAAGACTTTGTAATACCTAACGCAAAACTTTGGTTTGACAATAAGAAGATAATTGACAGCGAGAAGTTCAAACTCTAACTTAATTGGCAGCTTGTTGAGCCATCTAAGACGTATCACAATTTGAAAAATAGTGGGCCCGCCGGGCTTCGATCCCGGGACCTTACCCGAAGTGTTTTCACTTTCTCGGTTATCAGCCGAGCGCTCTAACCAGGCTGAGCCACGGGCCCTTTGCTGTTTGTTTTTCTATATTTTAAGGGCTTTTTATCTTTTTGGTTATTACCTGAAAGATATCATTGGTGGACCGGAGGGGACTTGAACCCCTGGCTTGCGGTTTTTTGCTAGAAGCATAAAATCTCCGCCTTGCGAAGACGGCGATCTTCCACTGATCTACCGGCCCTGAACCTTCATTGGCTGAAGAATCTAAATCAAGCGGCTATGTAAAGATATGGATGTTGTATCGATTCAGACTTAAATAGCAGAGGATAATTCTCCTTTTTGGGTGGTTCTTGATCCCATCCTTGTCCTGGTCTTTTGGAGAACGTTTGAGAATCCCCAGGAGGAGAAAAGATCAGCCGTTTAATGTTATGCATGTTTTGAAGATCTGTTTTGAATGGAGAAAGCTCTTTTGGTGCGTGTACGGCAGCGATTGGTGCATTTAGGGCTATTTTCCGTGCTTTCTTAAATGACCAGATAGCACTGTTGAATTCCGTAAAGAGATCGCTAAGTTCCAGTATAGGTAGCTCCCATTCTAAGTTGGGTTGAGGAAACTGGGTCGTATGAATGCTCTCTCCCTTGGAATATAACTGTTGATATATTTTATCGGTTATGAAGGGGCAAATAGGCGCTAGAAGTCTTAGAATTGTTTTAAGAACAGTATGAAGCGTAAACCATGCTCCGTTCTGAAGTTCTGCGGAAAACTGTTCGTTGCGGTTATAACATCTAGGTTTTACGGCTTCTATGAATTGGGAGGCAAAAAAGTCCCAAGTGAAAGAACGTACGCTAGTTGCTGGAGGCTGAAAGTCTAAACGATCATATCCTTCAATAGATCGTCGAATAGTTTCGTTTAGTTTTGCCAAAACAAGATGGTCCGTATCTGTTAGTTGATACCCATCCTGAGGCTCTGGGAACATCGATATGAATCGTGCAATATTCCATAATTTGGTTAGGAATTTGAAAGCTCCATTTAGTCGTTCTTCTGAGAACCTTATATCACTTCCAAGACCTGCTTCTAGGCAACCCCATAATCGGATGGCATCAGAACCATATTTCTTGATAAGCGGTTCGGGAGGTATTATGTTTCCTAATGATTTATGCATAGCTTTTCCTTTAGCATCGAGTACCATTCCAGAGATCCATATGTTTTTGAAGGCTGGTTTTTCTAGCAGTTGATATGTTCTGAGTAAGCTGTAGTATAGCCATGTACGAACGATGTCCTTTCCTTGAGTACGTATGGAGCAGGGGAATGCGCGTTTGAAAAACTCTTCATCCCGCAGGTAGTACAATATCTGAAGCTGACTTATTCCTGAGTCAAACCAGGTGTCGAACGTTCTCTCTTCGCCTATGAATTCACTGCTATCACAATATGGGCATTTGTCAAAGGGTGGTGGATTTTTCCAAGGCTGATAATATTCTCCTGGTGGAGGCACTATTGGTTCTTGACATTTTTTGCAGTACCATAATGGAATCTCGTCTCCATAGTATCTTCTTCGGCTTATAGGCCAGTCTACTGTTATCGAATCCAGCCAGTCTAGATATATTTGTCTGTGCTTTTTAGGAAGCCATTTGATTCTGGACCCAATCTTCCTCAGATCTTCTTTGTAATCGAGTTGTTTCAAGTAGTATTCGGGCATCGCTACAAACTCAATCGGATTTCTTGAACGCCAACAGGTGGGGGTCCTGTGAAGGGTTTTTTCTTGCTTGACGATGAGACCTCTTGCCTTCAGATCTTCGATTATCGCATCCTTTGCCTGTCTTACGGTCATTCCAGCATACTTTCCAACAGACTTAGTCATCTTTCCCTCAGGCGATATTGCAGCTATAGGTTTGAGTGCCAAATCCCTGAAAAGGCGTACGTCTGTGTAGTCACCATAGGAGCACGTCATTACCACGCCGGTGCCAAATTCCATTTTTGCCTCATGATGAGGAATTATTGGGACCTTCATGTCATATAATGGTATGACGGCGGTTTTATCATGAAGGTGTGTATATCTTTCATCATCCGGATGTACCATCACCACTGCACAGGCAGATAGTAGTTCTGGCCGCGTGGTTGCTATGATGAGGTCTTCTCCGGTTTCTAGAACCTTAAATTTGATATGGACAAGGCGCGTTTCTTTTTCTTTGTATTCAATCTCTGCATCTGCAATTGTAGTTCCACAAACTGGACACCAGTTATTAGGTCTTGTATCAACATACACTTGTCCATTATTCCATAATTCGATGAATGTCGCTTGGGTTATTCTTCTGTATTCGGGGCTATCTGTTCGGTATATGTCCTCATATTCAAAGGAACTACAGCTTAGACCCAGACGCTCTGCTAGCCAAATGAGTTCCTTTTCGTACTTGTCAAGAAGTCCTCGACATAGTGACAAGAATTCCTCTCTTGGTGTTTCACGCATGGTTATTTTGAATTCTTTCTCAACCTGAACTTCTATGGGAAGCCCATTCCGATCTATTCCCAGAGGAAATAGAACTGAAGATCCACACATACGTTTGTATCTTGCAATTGTATCTATCTGGGAGTAGTGTATCGCACCACCCAAATGCCAAGATGAAGACGCATAGGGTGGGGGTGTATCGATGGAAAATATTGGTTTGTCCGTTTCCTTATCAAAAGCATATGTTTTTTCTCTTTTCCAAGAGCTTATGATCTCTTCTTCGAGATTAGGTATCCATCTTTTTTCTATTAGCTTTGGTTTCATTTGGAACTCACTCTCTTCAATTGTAACATAAATAGAAACAATTTAGCGTTGATTAGTCTATTTGGTGAGGTTTTAATTGCCTTTTGGGTCATACATGGCGTTTTTGAGGAGGATCTATATAGAAACAATTCTCGCCTTGCAGAGGCTACCGACAAAACAAGCCCTCCACAGCGCCTCCCTATTTGCCTCCAAAACCCTTCACCTACAGGAAATTGAGATTATACATGAAATTAGCATATTGATATATATCTTTTTCTTTTTCTGTCAATTGCTATCAGGGAGATTAGGGTCCCTCAAAATCACATTTAGGGCACTTGTACGTATTCCCGAATAACCTGCATTTCTTGCATCGCCATATTGTGACTTCTCCACAACCAGGACAAGGAAAGTGAACTGCAGGCTCATCAGGAGCTACAATCCGTCCACAATCGGTGCATATCGGAGTTTCAATGCCTTCCATTTGTATTCCTCGCTAAAGTTGGTATAACCCCTTGAAAGGTAGAGCATTATTTAAAGTTTTCAGGAGAAAAAGCTTGATTTGGGGAATCATTCCTCTAAATCTTCAACATCAATCATAGTATTAAGGCTCGGATGAGTGAGGGCAGAATCGTCAGAATAAATCTTGGATTCTTCAGGATTCTTAATAAGACTCTTGATTGAAAATCTATGTCTCCATAGCCTTCTATGGTATCAATCAGTCTCTCCTTTAGTATGATTTCGAAAATCCTCTCAAGCTGTGTGTCAGATAATTGATTCAAACACCTTCTAGCCCACAGCATTGTGAAGAACTCCCAGCCAAGTATCTTTTTCCATTTAATTTCATAATTTCTTAGGTTTTCCCCCGAAACATCCTCTCTTGAAATGGACCTAGCTGCTATTCTTCCAGCTATTTGGGCACATAATCCACCCGTTATAACTCCTCCACCCGTTGTTGGTTTAGCTTGGCCGGCAGCATCCCCAACAACAATGAAGTTGTCAGCGTATGTTGTAGGTATCGGTCCTCCAGTCAAAACGAAACCGGCCTTTTTTCGCCTAACCTCAGATTTCTTGAATTTCTGACAAACGATCGGGAGTCTAATAAAGCGCTGTAAGAGTTTATGAACGGTAATACTCTTCCTCGCTTTTGCAGCCAGACCTACTCGTGCGGTATCCTTGCCAGTGGGGATTATCCACGCAAAAAAACCGGGCGCGATATTTTTGCCCAAGTAGATTTCAACAAAATCCGGATTTAGGTTCCTAATATCACTAATCTCAAACTGCATAGCCGGTAAAGTCATAGATCTTTCCGGTGGTTTTAATCCTATATTTTTTACTAATGAAGCTTTAACCCCTTCTGCATTTATCACAACATTTGCGCGTATTTCATTATTGCCGCCTGTACGCAGGCGAAGTCTATTTCCATCCCTCTTCAAAAGGAAAGCTTTTGTATCGAGCAAAAGGTCTGCTCCTGAATCTACTGCATTTCTTGCCAGGCTTTTATCTAACAACTCCCGGTCAACAACATATGCCTGTTTGGATTGTCGTTGCACTAAGAAGCATTTCCCTGAGGGAGAGTAGAATTTTGATCCTCTGACTACGTTCTGAATGCACTTTGGAGGAATTTCCATTCCAAGTCTCTTGATACCATCCACGCTCAAAAGTCCAGCGCAATGTGTAGGAAGGCCAACATCTGAGTGTTCTTCGATAACTACAACATCTAGTCCAGTTGATGCAGTCCTTTGAGCAGCTATTGTTCCCGCGGGTCCTGCTCCTACAATTGCGACTTCAGCGTCGATAATGTCCATTGAGGCAGACCTCATGATAGATTTTTTAAGTTCTTCCTCAAAATTCTTACTCTGTGGAAGTTCATTAATGAGAGGTATATCAATTGAGAGAATTTGACTACAAACAAGTTATCGTAGTACGAGCTGATTTAAAAATGTCTATCGGAAAAACCTCTGTTCAAGTAGCCCATGCTTCCGTTACCGCAGCTGAAGATGCAAGGAAAAGCCAACGTAAATGGTGGAAGATCTGGATTTCTGAGGGACAAAGAAAAATAGTTGTCAAAGTAGATTCTTTGGAAGAATTACTGGCTTTGGAAGATAAAGCCAAGGTGTTAAACATACCACACGCCCTCATCACCGATAAGGGACTTACTGAGGTTCCTCCAGGTACCACAACTGCATTAGGCATAGGTCCTGCTCCAAATGATATCGTAGACAGAGTCACAAAAAAACTTACCCTAATATAATGGAGCTGAGTTGGGGTTGCTTAAATGGGAAGTCCCAGAATCGAAAAACAAATGGGAATAGATAAATATGGTAGCGATACCCCAGGCATTGGAGGAAGGATCAAACAATTATTGGAAGACTTCATTGTTGAGGAGATTACACCCGAAGGAGAGACCTTATACTCGCATCTTAGGGATTTAACAGAAAAGGAGAAGACAGGAAGTAGCGGAGCATACACTTGGTTCATTCTTGAGAAACATGGTTGGGATACCTTTAGCGTACTAAGACATTTGGCAAAAGTGCTTCATATTGATCTGGAGCGATTTTCCTTTGCTGGGATGAAAGATAAGAGAGGAATAACTGTTCAACGAGCTAGTTGCTGGAAAGTTAAACCATCAGAATTGGGCAAAATTGTCTTGAAAGATGTGTATCTTCGTAATTTCGTTCGTTCAAAGAAGTCAGTCAAGCTAGGAGATCTGTGGGGTAATCACTTCACAATAACTGTTCGAGATATTGGACCAAATATCGATTTACATTCCATTGTTGTGGAAACATGGAACGAATTAGAAGCTCAAGGTGCACCAAACTTCTTTGGTCATCAAAGGTTTGGAACCCACAGGCCAATTACTCATCTGGTCGGAGAAGGGATCATAAAGGGTAAGTTCAAAGATTCAATCATCACATTTCTTACAAAACACTCAACCCACGAACGGGTCGATGTCAGCAACGCTCGACGCCGGCTAAGCAAGACTCAAGACTTTGGTGAAGCCATTGAGATGTTTCCTAGAAGTCTATGGTATGAAAGAACACTGCTTCGAAGCTTATTAAAAAATACAGAGGATTACATTGGTGCGCTCAGAACACTCCCAAAACGCTTCAGAATGATGTTTGTTCATGCATATCAGGCCTATTTATTTAACCGATTTTTGAGTGATCGAATCAAGAAGAATATTCCCTTAAATCAGGCAGTCAAAGGCGATATTGTTCGAATTACGAGCGAAGATTTCCCTCGTTATGTTAAGGTATCTGAAGTAAACGAGCATAATATCAACATAATGGCAAAGAATGGTAAGGCAATGGTCGTTCTTCCTTTGGTTGGATATTCATCAAAGTTGCCAGGTGGAGATATGGGAGAAATCGTTTCTAAAATACTAGGCAAAGAAGGAGTTTCGAATAAGGATTTCAGAATCGAAAGAATGAGGGAACTTTCATCATCAGGAGAGTTTCGGCCCATAACACTGCAAATAAATGACATAAGATTTTCGAAACCGTCAAATGATGATGTCAATCCGAAAAAAACAAAAGTTGAATTTGATTTTTCCCTTCCCAAGGGCTGCTACGCAACTATAGTAATGAGAGAGTTCATGAAGTCAAGAGATGTCATTAGGGCAGGGTATTGACTAATTTCTTACGGAGTGAGTCTATGTCTGTCTCTAGGGAACAATACTACTTCTCTGATATTTTGGGCACCTGTTAACACCATCAGAGTCCTTGCGAGGCCAATACCACATCCAGCATGAGGAGGCATACCCCAATCGAAGGCTTTGAGATGAAATTCAAAGGATGACGGATTTAGCCCTTTTTCTTCGAGACGTTGAATCAAAAGGGATTTATTATGAACCCGTGTACCTCCAGACGCCAGTTCCAGCCAGCCATACATCAAATCAAAGCCCTCAGCCAATTTGGGATTGTCTTCCTTAGGAGCGATGTAGAAAGGTTTCTCAGAGATTGGCCAATCGGTAATGAAGTAAGGCCCTGGGAAGATTTCTCCAAGGGTTCTTATAGCCTGTGTGTGCAAATCCGCACCCCAAGAAATCTTGATTCCTTTTTCACTCAATATCTCTAAGATTTTATCGTAAGTATATCTTGGGAATGGCGTGGAAGGGGGAGTTATCTTACTTTTTAGTGTTTTTAACTCATTCTTATGGTTCTCTATGGTTTCTTTCATCACGTAAGCAATTAGTTCCTCTGAAATCTTCATGATATCGTCGGCGGTCGCGAATGCCTGTTCTATATCTATCATGATTAGCTCGGCCAAGTGTCTTGTGGTACTGGATTCTTCAGCTCTAAATACGGGGGCGATTTCAAAGACTTTCTCAAATACTGCAGTCAAGACCTCTTTGTATAGCTGCGGACTTTGAGCCAAGAACGCTTCATCTTCAAAATATGCTACAGGAAAGAGTTCTGTTCCTCCTTCGGTGGCAGAAGAGATTATTTTTGGTGTATGAATCTCCAAAAACCCTTGGTCAATCAGAAACTCTCTTGTGTACCTTGAAACACCATGGCGTAGCCTAAAAAAAGCGTATGGACGTGGACGTCTTAAGTCGAGAATTCGTGCATTGAGTCTGGTATCCAGTTCAGCCTCCACTTTTCCGGTAAGCTCAAGTGGAAGCGGACTCACGGCAGTATTGAGTAATTTTAACTGATTAGGAATTATTTCGGCGCCGCCAGGTGCTTTATCCATTTCTTTGACTACACCTTTTACGCCGATCACGTCTTCTTTTCCGATGAACTTTGCCTTATCGGATACTATTTCATTGGTTTCAGGAACTGTTATTTGAACATGACCGTGACTGTCGCGGAGAATAATGAATTTTATACCTCCCAGATCACGAATCCTTTCAGCCCATCCAAAAATCGTAACTTCCTTACCGTCTAAGTCAGGCCCTATTTGAGTTGAATAATGAGTACGTCGCCAATCATCTAGGCTTTCAACCTTCTTGTGCTGAACCAACCTAAGACCTCCTGTATAGAATTTAGGCTTCCGCAGGATGGATATGTTTATGATTTGGGAGGGGGAAGCCCGCAAATTATTCAAACACTATTCTGACTTTTTGGTCAGTTAAATGTAGAATTGCTTCTTCTAGGGTTTTGATATCCATTGAGAATCTGTGTGATTTAGCTCTTTTTACTCTAATTTTTCTTTCAGTTTCTCCCGTTGGAAGGAAAATCTTGTTTACACCCATGATTTGCAGAGGAGCTAGAATATCTTGAATGATCTTTTTGGTCGAAGATGCGATTTCAACAACACGAATCCTCTTGCTAAACTTCTCTTCTAAGTGCCTAATAATTTTGCCCTTTGGACCAATGACCTTAGGAATGTCACCACGATCAACTACCAATATAGCCAATCCATTCGTATGGACTATACGACTCAAAGTAATGGTTTTCAATGTGGAAAACTGTTTTTCTAATTCAAGTAACTCCTTTGCAATCTTAACATCCAATTCTGAAATTTCCCCTTTGTCCAACTTTTCTTGGCAACTGGGACATAATAATCCTGTCTGCAGACAGAAATTGCATATTGGTGTGTTTACCATGCTCTTCCCTCTATGATTCCCACAAGAAAGGTCAGTCAAATCCTATTATAATCAATCGCTACTGATCAATAGAACTTTAAGCCTTGCTACCTCCTTCAATGTGAGACTAAATAAAAATCTTTGGTTATAAGATGATAAGGCACAAAAAAGAATATCTGAGAAAGAAATTTAGAACAGAATAAAGGCTTTACCGGTGTTTCAGAATCAAAAGACAGCTTATCTACACACATAAACGGCAAAAGTTAAATATCGATATTTCATCGTAATGCAGGAGGAAATCAAAATGCCAGTAGATGACCCAGATAAGAAGCTAATTGCAACGAGGAGTTTAATTTACTTCAAAATATGCAGAAAATGCGGTGCCAGAAACGCACTCTCAGCCAAGAGATGCCGACGTTGCAGAAGTAGAAACTTAAGATTTAAGAGGAGAGAGATAGGGAAGTAAACGATCATTATGAAAGCTTTGATTTTGTTTATATATACTATCACAGGGCGGGTGGTCTAGCGGCCTATGACGCCGCCCTCAGTTTGTTAGAAGTCCTGTAAGCGGGTAGACACGGCGGAGACCTGAGCGGCCGAACCTCGCGAGTTCAAATCTCGCCCCGCCCACCAAAAGAACTGGTCTCACCCTATTTTGTAAAACTCAGCTAACGATAACAGAATTCAACCAGAATTTTGAGCAAAATAAGAACATTTTTAAAATGAAATGAGGTTTTGAGGTTAGCCTTTATAATAGCAGTAACCGTCGAATATATTACTCTCAATTCCTGGAGGTGTGAATGCTGCCCACAGAAATCAAAGACCCAAATGAGTTCATAGAGATTTCGAAAAGAGCCTCAGAATGCCGCGTGAAACGGTTAAAAGATATAGTAAAGATAAAATTACGGACAAAGAGAATGTTATATACACTAAGAACCGACCCAGAAACTGCGGATAGCGTCCTTGACAAAATCGAATGCACTATTTTAGAGGTTTAAATGGCTCTATAATATCAATCTTAGGATCAAAGGAATGATCCCTAATGCTATCGAAATAGGCAAACCTGGAAGCATTTCCTTTTTAATTAAGAGCCACAGTGTTATGCCTGAACCCATGAGAATGCCAATAGAGACAAACCCCCAAGTGATTATGTCAAATAGTGCGAGAGCATGAGATGAAAGTAAAGAATAGAATGCAAGATCTCCAAGGCCAATTTCCCAATCACGCGTTGTAAAAGTCATTGACAGTTCGCGATTCTGTCTTTCTTCAGAGAGCTTCACTATCTCTTTTATTGGACCCTTTTTAACAGCAAATATGTCATATGCTGATATGAAGAGGAGAATTAGAATTACACTCCATGTCGGTATCGTTAAAGCAAGAAAGGATCCAATAAGGGCGCTGTAGACTATCAGAGCTATATTCCTATAACTTGCCGAAACATCTTTAGCAGTCATTACATAGGCAGATAAGACTCCTGAAACGCCGCCGATGCATAATGAGCCAATTTCTACTATCATGGCGTTGACTCCTGCAAGGTTCAGGTAAGAAATTATGCTCCAACCGTAAAAGAGCCACATAAAAAACCAAGAGAACCAAACAGCTATACCAAAAAATAGCTTCAGAGCAATGTCCTTCTTATACTTGATGAGCAAATATATTGAAATACCACCAACAAAGGCGATTAGAAGGAATACGAAGGCATTCATTATTGCCGCGCCAAACCCACCTTCTTCTTCGGAAAAAGGAACCGCAGTTATATTCAGTTGACCCAAAAAACCTATTGTTGTCAATAGCGCAGAGACACAGATAACGATGATTATTGGTGTTAGAAATGCCAGTTTACTTACTCCAGACGGCGGGGGAGATTCATTATCCAAAGATATTCACCAATTCCAAGAAGGCATATAATATGTTTGATATTGACTGAAAAGTGAACTACCCCTAGCTTTCGCAAGGGGCTTCCTCCCTCGCTCTCTGGATCGGCAATAGGTCTCCTTTCGGAGCGGTGAACACTGGGGAGGTTTGGGGCTGGTTCACTTCCCGTTGTATTGCAGCCACATACTGCTGGACAGCCCTGCTCTTGAGCATATAGCCTAAGAGCCTGTTACCTATATTAATGGCCCCATTTAAATCTCGATTGTATTCTAAACCGCAATCCTTGCATCTGAAGGATCTTTTTCTGATTTCGGTATTTAGACTTTTGCATCTCCAACACAGTTGAGACGTATGGGCTTCATTTAATGGAGTTATCGGAATTTCTTCCCACAGAGCCTTATATACTAACTTATGTTTCGTCTTATGGGATGACATGGTGTGTATTTTTCGGTTATTCCTCCTACACCTCGTCTTTCCCTTGATTCTCGGCTGTCTAACTCTTTTAAGATCTCCGAAGACAATGATAGGTTGATGTCCTATTTTTCTTAGTGATTTGGCTCGATTCACGATTATCGCTGTGGTTTTGTGTAGGATATCATTTACCTTTTTCATTTCTTTGGTTTCTACGTGCTTTTTGATCCATCCAACTCCATGCTTTATCTTCTTTCGACCTACACGCTTCTTTAGATTGTTGTAGTGCATCCTGACATTCCTAATCTCCCGTCCAAGAAATCGAATGTTTTTCTGGTTTTTCCCTTGATTCCATAGTTCTAAAGAAGTCATAGGGTTTGCCTCTCCAATATCACAAGCGATTAGAACAGTCTTGTCTGTTATCTCTGGTTTAGGAATCTTCACATCTTTCTGGACAATTATGCGAATGTAGAAGTTGCCATTCTTCTTGAGAAGTTTGGATTCACAGAGTTCCATATCTGGCTCTATTGGGCAGTGGGGCTTGACAGCTACCCACACACCACCCCTCCTACCTCAAACAGGAATCCTCGCCCAATACCTGGCGATTTTTGTGTTTCGGAGTTCTACCTTCAAAAGGTCTTTTCTGATTGATAGAGGATATTCCTTGTTAGGCTTGACTTTTTTGTAGAACCTCTTGGCTTGTTGCTTGTTGGCTGAATAGAGTTCAACATTCTTGCCTTTTAGGAAGTGTTGGAGGTTTTCGTATTCCTTATCAAGGAGTTCTTGCTTAACTTTGGTCAGGCGGACAATTCTGGCTTTGATAGCCTTCTTAGCTTTCAAGGTCACAGACCTCAAATTCAAATATCCAAGAGAATACTTAAACGCAACGTAATTCATCCCCACGCTTACGCATGGGGTCTTCTTGCAGAGGAAAATAAAGTTTCCCATTGCAAATCTTGTTCGCACCAAATTAACGTATTTATGGACTGTAGTTGAGGTCTATAAATAAGTCAAGAACCCCATAACTGAAGTCAGGTTTTTCTTAGGTGAGGGATTTGATAAGATTAGTTAGAATAGGAAACCTGCAGGAAACGGTGGTTGAGGAAGTGGAATCAAGTCTGAATGAAATATTCCGGCCGTTGAAATGTGAAATCTCGGAAAGTATCTTGCCAGTGCCAATGGAGACGTATAATCCTGAGAGATTACAGTTTCTTTCAACTCCCATACTTCGACATCTGTCCAGATACGTCAATAGAAGAGAAGACATGGTGCTGGGTATTACGAACATAGACCTCTATGTTCCATCACTGAATTTTATCTTTGGATTGGCCAGTCATATTACCAGAACATCAATTATTTCCCTTTACAGACTTATGCCAGAGTTCTATTATCAGCCCTCCAACCCCGCACTCCTGGAAAGAAGAACCATAAAAGAAGCAGTCCATGAGTTAGGACACGTCCTTGGTGCAAAGCATTGCTCCAATTCAAAATGTGTTATGCACTTCTCAAACGACATAACGATGACTGATGAGAAAGAGCATAAGTTTTGTTCTGGATGCAGAAAAATCATAGATCAAGCAATTGGCTCGATGCTAGAATCTTACAATAATTCAACAAAAGATATTTAAGCTTGGCAATTCCATTCTCGATGAGCAGCGTTTAGTAAATCTGGGGTTTCCGAAATGTCTATGTACAGCAAATTGCGGGATCTTAGGGTACGCAACACAGATGACGAGTCTCTTGGAAGAGTAATAGATCTTATTATAAGGAAGAAAAACGGCGAAATCATTGAGCTGGTCGTAGAGCCAGATAAAGACATTGAATTAGAAGATAAACTGCCGACGGATGATGCAGACAATATAATTCTACCGTTTTCAGCAGCAGAGCTTATGGGAAATGAGATTGTCATCGATATGAAAAAATTGAGAGTTTTGCTCATGAAGCAGGAGCTTAGAAAAGGCACTGAATAATCTAAATCTAGCATTTAGATTTGATACGTTTGCCCATTCTTCGGGGCAAGCGCGGATAATCCAAAAATGGTTTTGATATCTTCTGCAAAGGTATTACAGGACTCTTCTTCTCCATGAACTACAAAAATACTTGGACTTCCCTTTATTCCCTTAATAATGTTCATTAATT